>JBHLQZ010000010.1:0-19567 GCA_048883065.1 Candidatus Thorarchaeota archaeon
TATGAGAGTGATATATAAATTATTCTTAAACTTTTCATTTTACAAAAAAAAATAAAATACCTCTAGTGAATAAATTAATTTATAAATTTAGAAGTATATTATTATGTAAGTATGAATGATTGGAGTGAATTCTTTAGCAGGAAAATTCAAAAATATTGGAGAATTTCTTTAGTATTATCATCATTAATTATAGTAATTGTGCTAAGATTCACTACCATTTTTAAGATTTTCTTGATTACTCTTGTATTTTTAATAATTATTATACCAACAATTCTACTATTAACTAGCGGTTTTTTAAAAGACATCAAATTTTATTTATTAAGATTCGAAAACTTACCAAAAAATGAGTTTCCCATTACTCCTAAAATCGATGGAATTCAGTTCCAATTAGGAGTTTCCCATGAAGAGATATTAGAAGGGCATAAATCTGCGTTTAGATATGAAGATGAGGATATATATACTAAAAAAAAGAGAGACTAAAGAAAAATAGAGATACTGAAATAATCTGTAATAAATATCTGATAAGTTTGAATATCTTCAGATAATGTTTTATATTTACTTATTCTTTCCCAAATGACAAACATGACCTTAGATGAAGTAAATCACAAAATTGAAAAAAACAAAGAGAATTCGATTGAATTTCTTTCAAAATTCCTAAAAATACCAAGTATTGCAGCTAAAGGAACAGGAGCTGAAGAAGCAATAGATTTTCTGTCTAAATCTTTTGAAGAAGCAAATTTTGATTATTTTCTTGCTGAAACCCCAGGTAATCCTGTTTTTTGTGCAGAAATGAATGTTAATGCTGAAAAAACCATATTGTTTTATGATCATTATGATGTCCAACCAGAAGATCCAATTGAACTGTGGGAATCTCCTCCATTTGAACCTTCAATTCGTGATGGTAAAATCTTTGCTCGTGGTGTTTCAGACAATAAAGGAGAGATTGTGTGTCGTCTTCAAGCAATAAAAGCTTACAATGAAATTTTTGAAGAACCTCCAGTGAATATTAAATTTGTAATAGAAGGGGAGGAAGAAGTAGGATCTCCCAATTTACCCTATTTTGTTAAAAACAACAAAGATTTTGCACTGAAAGCTAATGGTTGCATCTGGGAATTCGGAGGTCGTGATGGAGATGGCATTCAGCAAGTTTACCTTGGAGTAAAGGGAATTCTTTATCTCCATCTTAAAACAAAAACTATTGGTAGAGATGTTCATAGCGGGTATACACAATTTGTAGATAATGCTGCTTATGAATTAACTTGGGCTCTTTCTGCTTTAAAAAATAGGAACGATAAAATCTTAGTTCCTGGTTTTTATGATAATATTGAAGAACCAAGTGAAGAGGATATGAAGATTATAGAAGAATTTCCTTTGAAAGAAAATTTATTCAAAGAGAATTTTGGGATTGATAAATTCCGGATGAATCTTAAAGGATTAGAGTTGAAGAAGAAATACTTCTTAGAACCAACATGCAACATCTGTGGTCAATGGAGTGGTTATCAAGGTCCTGGTGGAAAGACTGTTACACCTAATGAAGCATTTGCTAAAGTAGATTTCAGATTAGTACCTGGACAAGATGCTAACGATTTAATTGAAAAAATCAGAAAATATTGGGATGCAAATAATTTTCAACATATAGAAATTACAGAATGGGATGGATATCCTGCTGCAAAAACATCAATAAATGATCCATTCGCAAAGTCAGTAATTAAGGTAATAAAAGAAATTGAGAATCACAATCCAATTATCTGGCCAATGGTTGGTGGCTCGGGACCCATGTATCTTTTTGAAGGAGTACCTTGTATTTCGATTGGATGTGGACATTCTAAATCAAATGCTCATGCACCTAATGAGAATATATACATAGATGATTTCGTTATAGGCATGAAGACTATTGCAAAATTAATTCATGAGTTTTAATTGTGTGGTGGGAGTAATCTTTTTATTTTAATGTAAATTTCTCGATTTAATGTGTGACACTGTTGTAGCTCTAAGTAATTCCACTAAAGATGGTTCTGTTATCTTCGGTAAAAATAGTAATCGTGAACCAAATGAAGTTCATAATATTGTGTATAATCCAAGACAAAAATATAGACAAAACACGAAAGTAAACTGTACATATATTAAAATACCTCAAGTAGAAGAGACAAATGCAGTTTTACTTCTAAAGCCTTTTTGGATGTTTGGATGTGAAATGGGGAGTAATGAGTTTGGAGTGACCATAGGTAATGAAGCAGTCTGGACTAAAGAACCCGTCAAAAAAACTGGATTGTTAGGAATGGATTTGATAAGATTGACCTTAGAACGTTCAAAAAATTCTATGGAAGCTCTAGAAACAATTACAAAACTACTAGAACAATATGGTCAAGGGGGACCTGGTAAGCGAAAAACTGGTAAAGCAAGGTATTATCATAATTCGTTTATTATAGCAGATCCTAATGAAGCGTGGGTATTAGAAACAGTTGACAAATATTGGATTGCTGAAAAAGTTAAAAACATACGATCTATTTCAAACACTCTTTCTATAGGTAAAGAATTTGATTTAATCCACCCAGATCTCGTAAAATATGCAATTGATAGAGGTTACTGTAAGACAAAAAAAGATTTTCATTTTAGCAGATGTTTTATTCCTAAATTCAAGTTTTACCATGTTCTTAAAGATTCTCAAGAGAGGTCTCAATTTTTTGCAAAAGCAAAAGAAAGACAACAATGTATTACTTCTTTCTTACATAAAAACAAAGGAGAAATAACACCAAGTGATTTCATGACAGCTTTGAGAAATCACAATATTACTGCTGAACAAGAAGAAAATTGGTCAGCATCAAAAGCAGAAGCAAAAAGCCCATGTCAACACAGTACTGGAATAACAGTTCCAGATCAAACCACTGGGTCTCACGTTGCACATTTAAAGAAAAATGTGCAAATCCATTGGGTAACTGGTTCATCAGCTCCTTGTACAGGTATTTTTAAACCGATATTTTTGCCAAAACCAGGATTAACAAAAAAACTACAGGATGGAAAAGCGGTATATAATCCAAAAAATCCATGGTGGCATCATGAAAAACTTCACAGATTAGTTCTTCAGGATTACAAATTCAGATTGAATTTATACAGTAAGGAGAGAGATGATTTGGAAAAGAGGTTCAAAACGCAAGTTACTAGCTTTTTATCAAATCTATCAACAACTATTTCAGATTCAGAAATAAATGAAATGAACGATATAACTACAAATGCATTTGCAGTAAGTAGAAAAAAAACAGAAGAATGGATAAATAAAGTAAAAAAACAACCTATCCAATTAAAGCCTAGTTTATTTTATCGACATAAGTGGAAAAAATTAAGTAAACTTGATAAATTAAATCTAAAATAAAGCGTGAACTCAGAGGTGCCGTTCTTCACATTGTCTTATAGACTCGAACGGTAAAACCTTCATCACCATTCACGCAAATAAAAATTTGAAAACACCTAAATTAACATTCCTTTTGCGATAAGTTTAATTTATATCTTTCAAATTTAATCCTAATGATAGAAAACATAACACAATTTTTAGACAAAAAATATGCAGCTACATCAAAAACTCATCAGCTGCTTATGTTGTTTGAAAGATACAAGAATATGAACAAAGATTTAGTAGAAGAATATCAAAAACAATATTCAAGACCAATAAATCTTATTGTTTCAGCTCTTTATACTGCTGATTATATCCTTACTTCCTCTGAAGTGAAGTTTGAGTTGGAAGACTCAGATAGAAGAAAGGAAATTATCGAATTTTGGGCAACATTAACTCTTCAGAACGATGAAATGTGGTATGAAATTACTAATTTAGTTGCATTTGCATATGATTCTGCTTCAATATTAAGAAAGAGATATTATCATCTTCTTGATAGAGGTGTAGCTAAACATATTGCAGCTTCATTAGTGGCTGATTATTATACAAGACATGTTTTGGAGTTCATCTCTAGTAAAGGAGGTTTTATTCCACTATGGTGGGTAACTTATTTGCTGGACACAGCACTTTGCCAGACTATTTTTTCTAAAACATTGCAAAAATGGAGTAATCGCCAAGATATCCTGCATTCAAGAGATCATGGAATTCTTGCAAACATCATAGCAAGCCATTTTACTGCAGAATCTGAAGGTGAACCTAATCCAGCAGTTCCTGTTCCATATTTTAACGATTCATCAATTTTCTATTATATGATCTGGGGCGAAGAAGGAGCTAAGAAGGAAAGGTTTGATTCTATTGTTTCAGGAATGAAAATAGCTAATTTGAATAAAGAGTTTAAAAAATATGTCCCTCATATTGGTATAAAAGCTCCGCATATATTGAAATATCTCAGAAACACGGTCAGAATTTCTTCTTCTCCAACTCCTCTAAATTTCTTTGTTGTTCATGCAAAAACCGAAATTGGCGAAGGATGGATTGGTCTGGTTAGTCCTCTAGATGATATTAATCTAAAAGAAATAGAAGCACTTTTACAACTGAAATTATTAGATATGCAAAGTTTTGATAAATTCAAGAGTAATTTGCCAGCTATTGAAGTTTTACAGAGAATAAAGGAAGAGAGAGAAAAGGTTGTTGAGAAAATAGAACAAGAAGAGAAAGGATTCTTTGCAAAAATTGCAAGTAAAATAACTTCCCTATTCAAGAAAAGTGCTGTTTCAAAACCAGTAACTATTGCAAAAGCACAACCTTTAGACACATGGTCAAAACTATTCCTTGATGAGATTCTAATGGCAAGTGTTTCAGGAGTTGACTTAGGATTGGAAATTTATGATACTTACAGAGAAGATAACTTTGTGATTAGCGGTGTGATAGAATCTGAGCAAAAAGAGATACAACCCACAGTATTTTACTCTGAAAAAAGTATAGATTTTCCTTCTGAATTTCTTGATCCAATTATATACTTCATAAGCATTTCAAAAATCTTCATATCAGCAAGTGCTAGAGGAGAGATAATATCGATAATTCCTGAAGAAGCGTTATATCAAGACAAAATTGATACTGAAAGAACTCGTTTAGTAGAATTTGTTTTTGCAGAAAAATTACTAGTAGGTTTACTAGCAGAGAAATACTCAACTGTTATAACAACTGGGGAACCTACGTATCAAAGACGTTCAATTCTTAGAAAAGCAAATGAAATGCAGAAAGCTCGAAGGGTCAATAATATGATTGATGTTGGAAAAAGAACTATATCTCGAGAAATAAATTGGGATACTGTCAATCAAAGCTATGAGGAGAAACCTTTGTTCTTCTTAAAGAAATAACTAAATCTACAAATTAAAAACTAATATTTCATTTTTCTTTTTCTTTTGCGGATAAAAATATTAGAAACTATTTATTCATAAAAGAGGATTCTATTCTAGAGAATCTGAGATATGGGCTAGGGGAAAGCAGCCATGAATGAACACGAAATAAGTGCAAATATCTATTTTTCAAGAGGAAAAGAAGGTTTTCTTAAAGGAGACTATCAAAATTGCATAAAAGATTTAATTTATGCACAAGAAATGTTTTCCTCAATAGGAAAAAAAGATATGTCTGCTGAAACCCTATATATGCTCGCAACTTCTTACTATCAAATCGACCAGTTTACACAAGCTAGACAAATGTTCTCATTAGCAATTACAAGATTTAAAGAGCTCAAAAATCTAACACGAATAGGTGATTGTGCTCTTAAACTCGGTGAAATCTACAGATCGGAGGGGAATTTTAAGAGGAGTAAACAATTCTTGGCAGAAGCTATTGAAATATATACACAGTTGGGAGATTTAGAAAAACTAGCTGATACTTGGAGAGAGCTTGCAAATGCGTTCGAAACTAGTTTAGATGAATCCTCTTCTCATCCTTCACGTATAATAAATGCATATAAAACAGCAATAAACTATTATAAGAAACTCAAATTTCTAGACAAGAAAGCTGAAACAGAATTTGATTTGGGACATGTTATGTTGAATCAAACCAAATTTAACGAAGCTATAAAATATTTCTCAGATTCTCTCTCATTCTTTACTAAAAGCAAGGACAACGAGAAAGTAGTAACAGCTTTAATCATGATTGGGAGAGCACACTTCAAAATGGATAATAAATCAAAAGCAAGAAACTATATGTACAAAGCAATAGAAAAAATGAGAAAAGCTGAATATTCACCAGAAAAAATCAGTCAACTAAAAAAATCTGTTTTTGCAATGTTAGGTTAATCAAATAGCTAAAAGGTTGATTTGAAATCTAATTCTAATTCATCACTATTAGTTATTAGCTCTATTTGTTGGAATTTTCTTGGAGACTTCAGTAAATCATAGATTAATTGCACGTCAAAATCCTCCACATGTTTCTCTGAATCTAAGGTTTTTGGTAAAATATGACCTAGAATCTGGTATCCCGAGAATATTTTCCTTTTCTTCTTCAAATCTTTTTCACTCATTGTGGTTCCTACAAAAAGTAAGGAAATGACCTCATCTTCGAAAGTTAATATATTAATACAAAAAACTTCAAGATGTTCTAATATGTTTTTTCTACTGTTTTGATATGTAAAGTTAGATATAATCTTTTTAACGACACACAATTCCTTGAGTGTCGCAAGTAGATTTTCTTCTAAAAATTGTTTACTTATAGCAAACGCAGCATCTGAATCATTTACAGCGTTTCTATAGAGTATATTTGCATTCTTATCACCAAGAATGGTAGGGAGGGAGGTCTTTATATTTAGATTCTTCATTCTTTGTGATGTTTGAGAGGAAGTTTCTAAATCATAAATCATTGAGATGCCAATCAGATTTGATAAAGTATAGGCATATCCCTTTCTTACTTTTCTATGAGCTTCATCACTTAGGTATTTAGTAAATTTCAGAGCTTTTTCAAAATACTTCAAAGTATCAAGAGACTCATTGTATCCTATTATACCATTTGCTATTGCTGAATAATATAAAGCCTTCTGGTTATTATTCAGGTTTTCAATATAAGAATCAATTTCTGTCAAGGAGGATTCTATCAGCTTATCAGATAACTTTAAGAAACTTGTAAGAATAGATATTCTTCTTGTTGCTTCGTAATCATTTTCCAAAGCTTTAATTGCTCTCAGAATAATTTTTATTCCTTTCAGTATTGTCTCATGGTTTTTGGAAACCGCAACTAATCCAGGATTATCAGAAAAAAGTTGGAGAATGTAATCTGCAGGCATTAATATTTTGTTATCTGGATATGGATTTTCTGATATATTTTCCACTATATTTTTACAAGAATCAAATGCTTTGTTTATCTCTTTTTTAAAAAAATGCATAAGTCCTATATTAACATCACAAAAAACTAAATCTTCATAAAAATTGTTTTGCGTTGCTATTTCTTTAGATTTCAGAAGATAGTCCATAGCTTTTTCTTTTCCAATAGTTCTGTGAATGATAAAGAGGAGATTTAGTGCTTTAACTTCTAAGTATGGAATATTTTCATTATTAGCAATTGAGTAAGCTTTGTTTACAGCTTTTTTAGCTGCTTCAAAATCATTAGCGAGTAGAAATGAATCACCTAACCTTAGATAGAATGTTGCGTGTATTTTTTTAGAAACTTGAGGAAGTAAGGCTTTGGCAGCTTTTAGTATAATCATACCTTCTTTCCTTTTTTCAGAGTTAAACAATACTTTAGTTTCTCTTAACATTAACTCAACAAAATTATCTTTTGAGAGATTTTTATCTAACTTCAATTTTGTTAAAATATTCTGAAACTGTTTTTGATCCTTGATTCTCAGTGAGAATTCTTTGGGATCTTGTGATTTAAGGAAATTATGCAACGCAACACTCATTAAGATTTCAATTATGGATGGAATTAAATCTGTTTTGTTTAAATCCTACTCTGATGAAAATTGTTTCATGTAATTCTTTTCTTGATTTCATCTGTAACACTAGAGACATCTATTAAATCCTGATCTCCAGTATCTAGTTCTCTTATTGTTACTTTATTTTGTTTAAGATCTCTTTCTCCTACAATAATCATAAAGGGAGTTCCTCTATTATTTGCATCTTCCAATTGTCTAGACAATTTCCAATTAAAAGGATTGAATATTGTTTCGAAATGATTCCTTAGCTCATTAGCAATTTTTGCTGCTTCTTTAACCACATCCTTTGATATAGGCGCAACATATACCTTAGCAGGATGTATATATTTCGGTATTCTTCCAAGTTGTTTAAGAACCGAAAGTAGAACTGTTTCTCCCATTCCTATTCCTGTAGCTGGAATCAAACCTCCTCCAAAGCTTTCCACTAATTGGTCATATCGTCCTCCTCCTGCTATAGATCTTACAACAGAACCTGTTCTATCATAAAATTCGTAAACTATTCCAGTATAGTAATCTAAACCTCTTGCTATAGAAGCATCATATATACAGTTCACAAGGACACCATACATTTCTAGATAATCTATTAAATTCTCCATTTTCTTTAATGCTTCATTTGCTTTATCTCCGATATCAGCCTCATTTCTCATTCTTTCAACAAACAGTTTTGGTTGTGCTTTTATCGATGCAAAACGATATAGTTTATCAGCCTTTTCAGCTGTTAAACCATGATCTTTGAATGCGTTTTTTATAACACTCTCAGCTATTTCATCAAGATTTTTCATGTAATCTTTCAAATACTTATTTTCAAGCAATTTTTTTCCTAAATCCTCTAATTTTGAATCTTGCATCCATGCTGTTCTAACTAATAAAGAGAGTTCTGCAGCTTGATCTTTTGGAACTCCTTTTTCTTCCAAATCCTCTTGAATAAAATCTTGAATATATTTTTCTCTTGAATCTATTACTTTGATTATATCTAGATAGTTAGATATTCCAAGATATTCAATGAATGATTGAACTAACTCTCTACTATTTATTGTGCAAACAAAATCTTCATCATTTAATCCTGCTTTCTTAATAATGGTTGTAGTAAGAGCAATTATTTCCGCATCAGCCCCGACATGATCGAATCCTATGAGATCAGCATTAAATTGAAAATGTTCCTTGACTCTTCCTCTTTGTGGTGTTTCGTCTCTGAAAACTCTTGGGATACTGAACCAGCGCATGGGCTTTGCATATCTTTGTTGTTGGTTTGTCACCATCCTTGCTAATGTTGGAGTCTGCTCGGGTCTCAAAGCAAGTTTTCTTTCTTCACGGTCATATAAATGAAAAGTTTCTGATGCTAAACTCTGACCTGATTTATATTCTATTAATTTTGCATATTCAACAGAGGGACCCTCATATTCCTCGTAACCGAATTGTCCAGAAACTTCTCTCATAATACTGAGTATCCTCCTTATTTCTGCAAAATCTTCAGGATAGAAATCTCTGAAACCTCTAATACCTTTTAGTACCTCTTTTAACTCTTTATCCATGATTTTATCAAAATAATAAAATATGAAAAATATTTAACACTATTGTTCAAGACCGATTTATTCTAAGAAGGATAAATTAGTTTAGTTCTCGTTTTCAAGAATTGATATTTCAAACATCGGTTGCTGTTTTTCTGACCAGAATGTCTGATTATCTATCATGTATTTTATGAGATAACTAGTTAAATCAGATTCTGATAAATCAGTTCCTTTTTCACTTCTTAATCCATGAATTTCCTTAACAAATTCTGTTAATAGTCGCATCAAAAGATTAGTTCCTCTAAATTCATCACATTTTGTAGTAATTAGCCAACAAGAAGTATGATCATCTGCTGCCATGACAATTTGTCTTCCTTTAAATCTCATATATTCAAGAATAGACTCCTTTCCTGATGCGAATTTATATCTGATTACAGGAAGAATCCCTTTATCAATTATTATTGTATCTGGTGTTCTTATTCTAGCTTCAATTATACCTTCATCTGTTTTGATATATGCAACAAAATAATCAACAGAGATTCCAGCTGAAATCAAGTTGGTAATAATCGCAGTTGCCAACCAATCGACAGTTTTATTGATATTCTTACCTGTAATGGGTGATATAGCAAAAGATTCTATCTTATGTTCATTCGAAGTGATTTGAAAGGTTTTTTGGATTGATTTGATTACTTTGGAATCAACAGAGGTATCCCAGGTATTGATGAGAACCAGAATTGGTGATTGATGCTTTAACCATTTGAGAGCTCTAACAAACCATTGCTTAGATTCAGCTAACTTGCTTTTTTCTGTTGCATCAACTACATAAATTAATGCATCAGATCGAGTGATATAGCTTTCCCACAAAGATTTTCTAAATGCTTCTTTCCCACCCAGATCTGTGAGACCAAGTCTTAAACCATCAATTTTTACAATTTCATGATTTATTCCAAAAGTAGTATAGGTCTCTGAAATCTCTTCTCGTAAAATTTTGTTGACTATTGAAGTTTTTCCTACACCATCTAGACCAGCTATAGAGACCATTAAATCTTTAGTTGATAGTTTCCAGTCTTTATAACTATTTGATCCAATCAAATCCTTCACTTCTTCGACTCATTTACACTTAAATGATTTATGTCGCCAGAAAAACCCCTAATATATTTATCTCGTGAAACTTATAAAAACATTCTGAACTAGTTATCCGCGATTTGAAATTAATCAGATTAAATTATTATTTTGAAATTATATTCTCATTCTAGTAATATCACCAAAAAATTAGGTTTTTGGAAGTATTTTCTACTCTTAAAGATTTTTCATAAAACCGCAACAATTATATATCAATGATTGGAAAAGGATTTTGAAATTTACACTCAAATATTATTAGAGTGAGGTTAAAAAAATGTATGGAACACCTGTTTATATTCTTAAGGAAGGAACAGAGAGAACTCGAGGAAAAGACGCTCAAAGAAATAACATCACAGCTGCAAGAGCTGTGTCTGAAGCTATAAGATCAGCTTTGGGTCCTAAAGGTATGGATAAAATGCTCATCGATAACTTTGGTGATACCACAGTAACTAATGATGGTGCAACAATTCTAAAAGAAATTGAAGTAAGTCATCCAGCAGCTAAATTCGTTATCGATCTAGCTAAAACACAAGATCAAGAAACAGGAGATGGAACAACAAGTGTTGTAGTTCTCGCTGGCGAGTTACTAAAGCAAGCTGAAGATCTTCTTGATATGGATGTTCATCCAAGTTCAATTGTTGAAGGTTATAAACTTGCAAGATTCAAAGCAGAAGAGATCTTAAATGATATGGCAACAGATGTACCTTTTGAAGATGAGAAAATATTAAAATATGTTGCTCAGACTTCAATGTCTTCTAAGATTATTAGTGGAGAAATGGATCCTCTTTCAGATATTGTTGTTAAAGCAATAAAAGCTATTGCTGAAGAAAAGGATGGAGAAATGCATGTTGATATTGACAATATTCAAATCCAGAAGAAAAAAGGAGGAAGTCTTGTTGACACAAAACTGATTGATGGGATTATTTTGGATAAAGAAGTAGTCCATGCTGATATGCCTAAGAAAATTGTAGAAGCTAAAATTATTCTGGTTGATAAAGGTCTTGAATTAAGCAAAACAGAAATTGATGCTAAAATTAATATCACAAGTCCTGATCAGATTCAAGCGTTTTTAGATAATGAACATGAAATGTTAAAAGAAATGGCGGACAAGATTATTGATTCTGGTGCCAACGTTGTTTTATGTCAAAAAGGAGTGGACGACATAGTACAACACTACCTTGCTAAAAAAGGAATCATTGCTGTTAGAAGAATAAAAAAGAGCGACATGGAAAAATTAGCAAAGGCTACAAGTGCTAAAATTACTACAAGTTTAGAAGAAATTGACCAGTTCCTTGGTAAAGCAAAGATCGTTGAAGAAAAAGCAATAGGCGATGACAATATGATATTTATTACTGGTTGTATTAATCCAAAAGCTGTATCTATTCTAATTCGTGGTGGAACAGAAATGATTGTTAATGAAGCTGATCGTGCGCTACATGATGCTTTATGTGTTACTAGACAAGTTGTTCATGACAAGAAAGTTGTTCCAGGTGGTGGTGCCCCTGAAATTCGTATAAGCCAAAAATTAAATGATTTTGCAATGGGTCATTCAAGTAAAGTTCAATTAGCTATTGAAAAATTTGCAAAAGCTATGGAAATCATACCTAGAACATTAGCAGAAAACGCTGGACTTGATCCAATTGATGTAATTTCAGAACTTCATGTGCAACACTCTAAGAATGGTCATGTGTTTGGTGTTAATCCATTTGCAGCCAAAGTAGATGACATGTCAAAGCAAAAAGTTTGGGAGCCAATATCTGTCAAGAAACAAGCAGTAAATAGTGCTGCTGAAGCTGCAGAAATGATCCTAAGAATTGATGATGTTATTGCTGCAAAAGAATTATCTGGTGGAGGTCCTCCAGGACCAGGCGGCATGGATGAAGATATCTAAGATATCTTCCTTTTTATTTCTTTTATTTTTAATTTTCTAACAAAAAAAATTATCGAAAATATCAATTGTAGGTTTTTAGAGCTTCTGTAACTTTGTCTAACATATCCTTAGTTATTTTATCAGATTCCAATTCTACTATTGAAACCCAAGTGGAATAAGCTGCTTCTCTTATTTTGTTGTTTTTATCTGTCATACCATCTATGATTACGTCAACGATTTCAGCTGTTATTTTCAGAGTACCATCTTTCTGAATCTTATTTGTTGCGTATGACATATTTCCCAATTTTATAATGCATTTCTCTTTAAAAATGTTTTTCATTTCTGTAAAAAATATGTTTAATTATATTTTAAATAATATTTAAACGAAAAAATAAGATAAAGAAGGGATATTATTGCTTTACTTTTTTTGCTATTGTTTTTCCTAATTCTTTAGCTTGTTTTAATAATTCTTCTGTTGGAGCCCCTCTGAATTCCAGTAAAGGTTCAACAATTTCCCAATCTAACTCTTTTAATACATCTGCTGCTTGTTTTAATGCTCTCCCACTCCACATTGAAGAACCAAAAAATCCTACAATTCTATCACGAAGATTTT
The DNA here is from genome assembly GCA_048883065.1 of Candidatus Thorarchaeota archaeon. Taxonomy (GTDB): domain Archaea; phylum Asgardarchaeota; class Heimdallarchaeia; order Heimdallarchaeales; family Heimdallarchaeaceae; genus UBA460. The sequence continues at coordinate 12,940 of JBHLQZ010000010.1, forward strand.
TCCTTTGCATCAAATGTAGATAGTAGGAGGTTTTCAAAAATGGACCCCCATCATATGTTGGAAATCCGAGAATTATACCCTTATTCTTCCAAGATTCCTTCAGTAAATAGCTTAAATCATGTCTTGAGAAATCTAATACTGTAACCTCAACACCTACTTCTTTAATTCCCTCTACAACATGTTCAACAGCCTGTTTAGTATTCCCATACATTGAACCCCAGATTACAACGATAGATGGATTTGCTTTTCTTTCTGATATATCTTCATATAGTTTTAAAATTCTTCCAGGATCTTTTCTCCAGATTAAACCATGAGCTGGTGCTATTATTTTGATTGGTAATCCCTCTAATTTTTCCATAGCCTTCTTAACATATTTCACATATTTCGCTACAATATTACTGAAATATCTTATTGTTTCTTCGTAATAGTCATCGGGATTAACTTCATCATCAAAGATTCCAATATCTAGAGCTTTGTAAGAGCCGAAAGCATCACACGAAAAAAGAACTTGTTCCTTTGTATCATATGTGATCATTGTTTCTGGCCAATGTACCAAAGGATCCATGTAGAACACCAATTCTCTATCCCCTAAATCCAATTTTTCTCCTTCCTCAACAACATGAACATTATCAGTTATTCGATAAAGAGTTTCAACCATTTCTTCTGCTTTCTTAGAACAGTATATTTTTGCATTTGGAGCTTTCTCTAATAATCGCAATAGAGAACTACTATGATCTGGTTCTAAATGGTTTAAAATTATATAATTTATTTCTTCAAAAGGTGTAACTTCTTCTATTTTTCTTAAGAATTCATCCACAAACAGAATTTTGACTGTATCTATCACAGCTGTTTTTTCACCTTTTATAACATAACTATTATAACTTACTCCTTCAGGTAGGGGCCATAATCCTTCAAAGAGGTCAGTTTCATAGTCATTTACTCCAACATAATAAATGCCTGGCACTACTTCTTTCATTCCAATCAACTCTTAATCCCTCTAGAAATTAACTATTTTTTTAACTCATTTTCTCTAAGGATTATTCACCTAAAAATCATATAATTTATATAAAAATATTAGCGTTTTTCGAAAAGATTGATGGTTTTTTAACCAAAATTCTTATCTAGTAATAATAGAAATACTATCTGTGTAAAAAATGCAACTAAAAGGAATCGACAAAGATATCATTGCAAAACTGAAGGAAGCGGGATACACTTTAGAGAGTTTAGCAATTTCTTCTTCAGAAGAACTTTCAGATAATGAAGATATAGAATTAGATATTGCTAGAAAAATAATTGAACAAGCTCAAACTACATTAGGTATTCAACCTATTACAGCAATGAAATTCTTGGAACTAGAATCTAAACGGGGAAAAATAACTACTTCATCAAATGAATTAGACAGCATTTTAGGGGGTGGAATCTGGACACAAGAATTAACTGAAATCGCTGGTGGATTCGGTTCAGGTAAAACACAATTATGCTTTCAATTATGCATAAATGTACAACTTCCAGAAGATGAAGGTGGATTAAATGGTAATGCTTTCTTTATAGATACTGAAAGAACATTTTCACCTAGAAGGATTGTGGAGATTTCAAGTTATAGAGAATTAGACATTGAAAATATCTTAAACAACATTTATGTTGGTTCAGCTTTAAACACCAACCATCTCGCCAGTATAATCGATCAACTTGATTCAATAATAGAAGAAAAAAATATAAGATTAGTAGTTGTTGATTCCTTTGCTTCACACTTTAGATCAGAATATATTGGTAAGAAACGTCTTGTCGAGAGACAACAAAGAATCATGCAGATAGCTGAAAAACTTATAGCGCTTGCAGTCAAACACGATATAGCTGTCGCTGTAACAAATCAAATAATAGCTAATGTAGATGAATTTCTATTTGGGAGTCCAGAAGAGCCTGCATTGGGTTTTGCTTGGGCTCACCGTCCTCAACAAAGATTATTCTTTAGAAAATCTAGAGGTAGTTCCCGAATAGCAAGATTATTTGATTCTTCACGAATGCCAGAGAGAGAAGCTCTCTTTTATGTTACAGAAAGAGGTATAACTGACGCTCCATTCCCATCTGATTTCTATGAATAAAAGAATAGAATTAAATGTTATTATTTCTTTTTAGCAGAATAAACCTTAGTTCTTCTAGAACTAGTTATTAATTCAACAACTTTGTTAGCTTCAGCTTCCTTTAATATTTTTTTTGCTGCACTCACTCTAACATTGTATTTATTAGCGAGATATTCAGGTGTAATCCCTTTAGCTCTAGCTAGTTCTTCATTTATCTTTTTCTTTGTTTCGTCATCAGGAAAGAGATCTCTTGTAATTGGAACAAACTCAACGACTAAACCGAATTTTTTCTTCTTTCTAACGACTTTTTTCTCACTAACTGACATCTTATTCGGTTCTGGGTTTTTCTTGCAGATTTTTAAGTTATTCGATTGACTAGGAAATTCTATTTTTCAATGAACCAAAACCTTGATATTTTTACTCTAAAAATACACGCATGGAAAAAATAGAACTAGTTTTAGATACATTCAAAGGTAGGAATGAAACGCATCCCTTATTCAGTCTGTGGAAACATTTTCCTTATGATGATAAGGATCCTGTTCAACTTGCTAATGCACATGAGAAATTCTTTACAAGGCATTCATTTGATTTAATGAAAATTAGTCCTCATGGTAGGTATCCAGTAGTAGATTTTGGGTGCAAAGTTTCCAAAGACTATGACTCTTTTACTGGAAGCTCTAGATGTGAAGAATGCTGTATTAAGAGTAATCTTGATTGGGAAACTATAGAGCCTGTAAATGTTAATGAAGGGGAGTTTGGCAATCAAATAAAAACAGTTGAATTAATTAATAAAAAACTAGAATTATTACCGAAAATGATGACTATTTTCTCACCATTGATGGTAGCATCAAAAATGGATCAAGATTTAATTAACAATCTTAGAAATCATCCAAAAACGATGAAGGATAGTCTTTATATTCTCTATGAAGTAATGCTTGAGTTTGCACTCTCTTCAATTGATTCAGGGGCTAATGGGATATTTCTAGCATCACAACATCTCAGAGAAACTGAACTTCAATGGGAAGAAATTGAGAAATACGAAATATTCTTTCTTAAGAAAATAATTGAGAAAATTAAGAAAAAATCAGATTTTACTGTATTACACATTCATGGAGAAAATATCTTCTTTAAACAAGTAACTGAAAAAATCAAGGCAGATGCGTACAACTGGCATGATCAACTTACATGGCCTAGATTAGAAGAAGCTGCAAGAATTTCTGATAGAGGATTACTTGCAGGAATAGATGAAACGAAAGTTTTAGTTGAGGGAAATAAGGAAAAAATAAAGGAGAATATCTTAAACTCAATCAAAGTATCTCAAAAAAACGATAACAGAATTATTATTTCTCCTGGATGCGTAATACCTATTACTGTTTCAGAGGATTCAATAGATATAGTTTCATCAACAATTAACAAGAGTAGAGGATAACCTAAATGTCTAACGAAGAAAAAAACGAAGAGATTTTGCTTAAGAAGAGTCCTACAAGATATGGTTGGATTGATTTTTCAGTAAATTTAGTTTTCAGTATTATCATGATTGCTAGTTTTATAGTATTCATTTTCATAGAAAAACCAGAAGATTCATCAATCTTAGTAACAGTAATAGTTGTTACGGTTTTTCCATTCCTTATTTTTGGTAATAGAACACTCAAAGAAATGTTATACAAAAGAGATTATATTTCAATCGAAAGTACAATGATTTTATTTAGGTCAACTCCTTTATTCTTTACAGGTTTAAGAGTTAAGAAGGGGGAGTTTCCTATACATGAAATCCGAAGATATGGTATGATTAAAATCCCTAGAAAATTTTCTCTAGATTTGTGGAAATATAAAACTAAGGCAATGATTGTTTTTTCTCTTAGAGATGGAAGAGATTTTTTAATTGGAGAATATATAGATAATGAAGATCTTGTTGAAATATGTTTAACTATAAAGAATATTTATCCTAAAGCAAGATTTCGAACAGATTTATCAAAGGAATATCCTGATTTAGCAAAAAAAGAGAAGGAAATTTCAGCTAAAACAAAGAAAAAAGAAAAGGACTTAAAGGAAGAACCTAAAGGCACAATCTACAGAAGAAGGTGAGGAAGTATCCTTACTTTTTTAAGGAAATATCACTAAAAGTTAATAGATGACAGTCTCACAAACAGAAGGTTTCTCATCAACAATGAAAAATATTGCAGTGTTAGATTTTGGAGCAGCTATATTGAAAATAGTCATTGTTGACCCTTCTCACCCAGAGGAACCATTACTTTTTGAAAGAATTTATCTTCCCATAAGAGCAAAAAGAGAAGAATTAGAAGGTGTATTGAAAACACTACTAAGATCATACGCTGATTATAATATTAGAAGATTTATTTTAACATTCAGAAATTCTTTTCTATCATCAGCTAAAGAAACCTTGGAATTTGTGATTGATTCAGTAACTAAATTTATCAGACCAATAAACATTATCTTTTATTCAATAGATGGAGAATTCGTGAATTTAGAAACTGCATTAAAATATCCTGAAAAAGTAATTGCAACCGGATGGAAGGCTCTTGGTGAGGGTATATGGAAACTTATCAAACAAGATGTTCTCATAGTAGACTTCTCTACACGTACAACAAGTTTTATTCCAGTTCGTGAAGGTAGAATAATATCAAAATCCAATTCTGATCATGATCGAATGAAAAATAATGAACTTCTATATTATGGGCTTCTAGAAACAAATGCAGCATTTGTTCAACCTAAGTTCGAATATGGGGGAGAACTATATAATCTTCCATCAGAATATAGAGCATTGACTGCAGACATTTTTCTTATAACTGAAGATATTCAAACACCTGATTATATTATAGAAACTCCTGATAAAAAAGCAAAATTCAAAGAGGATGCTTTGAGTAGATTAAGGGATATGTTGTGTATTCTTGATGAAAGTTTCGATGAATTTGAATTGATAAAAATTGCCCATCTCTTTAAAACTAGGCTTCTGGAGGAAATTAATCAGAATATTCGAAGAAAGTTGTTTGAAAATAACCTTAGAAAAATTGTTCTTTCGGGGATAGGTTCAAATATTCTTTATCAATATCTTAAATCGAAAGATGAACATGATGATTTAATTCAAGCTACTGACATAATCAGAACAGCAGAGATTAATCCTCCATATTGTATAGCATATATTTATGCTACAAAAAAGATGATGGCAAATGTCTGAAAGAGTTGATCTTCGTAATAGAATAAACGTAATGTTATTTCATTTTGATCAGAGATTAGGACCTAGATTACTCTTTAATGTAGCAGAAATTCAAGATCCACGTATCACTGCTTCACTTACTAGATTGATGGATTTTAATTTCATGCAAGAAATGAAAGCTTTTGTCAATGCTATGGCTAATGTTGTTTATTCGAGTTTGTTCTTTTCTATTCCAAATCCTCTTGCTCGAGGTGGTTCTGAACAATTTATGCTTTCTGTTGTAATTTTTGATCCTACTATAACTGAATATCTAATGATTTCATCATTAGAGGAGGAAATGGTAAAAGCCATAAGTAGGCTTATCGAACTATCTGAAATGTTTATTATAGTAACTTATACACATCCAATTTTGGATGATTTCCCCGAAGTTGCTAATTGTTTAAGTTCATTAAGAGATAAAGCAATCAATATATTTCAAGAACTATTTTATGGTCAGTTTGAGGGAAGAAAAGATGCTATTTCTCAAATTCTCGGTAAGATTGGAATTGAAGCTGGAAAAAACATAATTCAGACATTAAAACCAGAACAAGATGGTTCATCTAGAACTTACCTAGACACAATACTAAACTCTCAAATTCTTTCACGTTGGGGTAAAATAAACATTCTTCATTTTGATCCAGATGAGAAAGTAGCTACGGTTTCTCTAACAAATTCTATTTGGACAGATTCCTTGGGGGTAATAGCTACAAAAGCATGTGCATATGTAGAAGGGATGCTTGAAGCAATTTTCAGCCACATTTTGGAAGAACCTATAATTTGTAATGAAATGAGATGTGCCGCAGAATATAGCTATGTTCAAGATTGTATATTCCAAATAGCTCCAGGTGGTGTTAGCAGAGAAATAATATCTCTACAAGAAGACCAAGCAATCAGAGAGATGGGAAAGAATGAAAGAAAGATAACTATTGAGTCAATAAAGGAAGATATTGGAGAAGAACACTATTATGACTTAGACCCTATGATTAAACTTATACAGATTTTCAATAAAGCTCCTTTTATTTCAGATCATTTTTATCAACAGAGTGAATCAGAAATAAAATTCTTAGTTGTTTGCAACTATTGGAGATATCCTGATGATATAGTTTGTAAAACTTGTGAGCAATGGATTAAGAAGTTTAGTAAAGTTTCCATTAAATTGACTAAAAGTAAGCATAGGATATGTGAAATAACATACGAAACAGAATAAGATTCTTTTATAATACTATTTTTTCTTTGCAATGTATTCAATCATTGCCATATTATCTACCCACCCCTCATTTTTTAGAAGTATCCATTTTCTTATCGATATAATATCAAAATTTTTGAAATATAT
>JBHLQZ010000011.1:0-19521 GCA_048883065.1 Candidatus Thorarchaeota archaeon
GTTGCTAAATATTTCAATAAAAGTTTATATGCTAAGATTGCAACACGAAAGTTCTTAATGAAACCTTTAATTCAAAAGAAGTTAAGAAAAGCAAATATTACATAACTTCAGTGTCAAATGTAATGTTCTTATTTTCTGTCAATGAAATAAGTTCTATTGATAAATTTATCCATTTCAAGAATGAATTTATTGCAGCTCTAGCAGAAGTCGTATCATTAGCATTTATTGTAAGAAGAATACTCTTTCCTTTATTCTCTAAATTCACTTGTGCTCTTTCATTTGGATTATAACCAGATTCTAACAGAAGCGCATTAAAAACTAAATTAGTTATTTTTTGATCATCAAATGACAGCTCAATTGTCATTTCAATCTTCCTAATGATTTTGTTATTCATTTTTTCTCCTCATACAAGTAGTATAGTAAAATTATACCTGTCTGGTTATTACTTTCATTTTAATTCTTGGTCCTATTTGTCTATTTCTTTTATCTAGAAATTCAATGAAAATCAAACCTTCATCTTTATCAATATAATCAGCATAAGCAGTAACATATTCCTTTTCCTCAATTTCGTCTACTTTCTTATTTGCTATTCCAAGAAATTTCCTTATTACAGATTCTTCATCCATATTATTTAATGAAGATATTAAAAATGAATAAATGGGTTTGTTTTTTCTTTTTACCTTTTGATATTCTCTCGAAAGTGTTAGTCCCCTAATTTTTATAGCAAAAGGTATTTCTTTCATTTTCTCTGATAAATCAAATATTCTTATAAAGTTTGGATTTCCCTTAACTGAATTTATTATTATTGCAGTACTAAAAGATTGGTTTTTCATTGAGTTCAAGCAATTTTCTAAGTTTGAAGATCCTCTAACAACTCTGAAAGATTGGGGAACTACTTGAATAATATCAAAAACAAATGATCGTGTTTTCTTTGCAGGTGAACGGGACGTAGTAAAACCTATCTTATTCATTAAAACAAAAAAAGAGTACTATAATTAAAATTTAAGGATATGAAACATTTTAAGAAAAAGAAAAAGAAAGAATTCTATTAAGCTTCTTCTTTCAATCCTTCAGCAATTCTTGTGACCCTTCTAGTTATACTACGACCAGCGCTGGTATTAGGTTCCCAAGCTCCTCCAGCGAGTTTTTCTCCACATTTTGTGCATTCCCAGATTCCAAGCCCAGCTCTTTTCAATGTCCTCATACTGCAAACTGGACATTTATAGACAGTTTTACTTTTTTGTTCTACTTGCCTTACTCTTTTTCTAATTGTACTGCCATAACGAGCACCAAAACGCCCTGTGGAACCAACTTTTTTTGTTTTTCCCATTGTCTACACCTTTTTCTACGAAATCGCTTTCATAAGTTCTTTCCTTAAGTTTTTCGATACATTCAAACTTTCTTTTATAACATGCAAAATTTCATCAGGTTTGTATACACCAGCATTACCTTTCTGCAGTGATACTATATGATCTTCTTCATCAAATCCTACAGTTATTCTAGCATCACTTACCCTTTCTTCTTTCAGATTTGCATCAACCACATTGTTTTTGCCAATTTTGTAGGTTGTTACTGAAACAGGATAATGATCTATTTTAAGAGGTTCAGTTTCCTCAAGTATTTCGACTTCATCATCTTCTAAGATTTTAACTTTAGGAATTTTTGTTTTAGTTAAAGCTGCTATGGTTCCTAATGCCGCAGCATCAAATAAATTCCCATCATGATTGAGAACATAGAAATCTATGAATAGAATCCAAACAGACTTTCCTGGGACAATACAAAGTTTGGATAAATCAATACAATGAGACTCTCGAATTGCTCTATCAGTTACCCTGGCTAATTCAATTGCATCTTCAGAAGGAGGACCACTTTCGAAGAATGGGGAGGCCATAGGAGAAAGCTCTGCACTTGTAGTAATTACACCACTATCAGGAGTATCAGGAAATGGAGCACCTAGAGTTGCTTTAATACCAATAATGATTTTAGAATTTCCAATACCAACTATAGCTGAACCTTCTGCTTTTTGAACTAAATCTGTTTCGATTTCTACTTCTCTATGCTGATTAAATTCTCTGCCATCAGTTCTTTTTTTCTGATCTAATAGAGCAATAATGTAGTCTTTCTCAATTTCACTTATTACGTAATCATCTGACATTTTATTCATCCTCCTTTTCTTCTTTCACTTCTTCCTTAGGAACTTCTTTCACTTCTTCCTTAGGAACTTCTTTCACTTCTTCCTTAGGAACTTCTTTCTCCTTCTCTTTAGGAGCTTCTTTCACTTCTTCCTTAGGGGTTTCTGTTTCGTCAGCTACTTCTTTTCTTATTGCAGAATATTTCTTTTTTAATGCTTGTTTCTGCATTTCATAAATTTCCTTAGCACCATTAATTCCTAGATGTAAAGCCTCTTCAAATTGCTCTAGAGTAAAAACACCATCTAATTGAATTAATGATATTTCATCTAATATTGGAGAATATCCTATAGGTATGTCACCAGAACCTTTCTGATCTTCAATATCAAAAAGATCAAGAATTACTTTATCATTTGCTAAACCTACAGCAACAGAAGAAATTAAGCCTTTCATTGGAATACCTGCGTCAGCAAGTGCAACTGAAGCTGCAGTTAAGCTTGCACATCTTGTTCCACCATCTGCTTGTAAAACTTGCAAATAGACATCAATGGTGGTTCGAGGATATTTTTCAGTTAATACAACTGATGTGAGTGCATTACTAATAATCATTGATATTTCCTTCTCTCTTCTTGAAGGAGCAGGGCTTTTTCTTTCAGTTACTGAGAATGTTGACATCCTGTAAAAACATTGGATTAAAGCTCTATCAGGAAGAGCTCTATGTTTTGGATGTAATTCTCTTGGTCCATAAACTGCAGCTATAATAATATTCTTTCCCATACGGATTTCTGCAGAACCATCAGCGTTTTTTAAGACACCTATTTTAATTTCTATTGGACGTAATTCATCGAACTTACGTCCATCTAATCTTTTTCCTTTTTCATCTATTAATTGTGTAGTTCCATCTCCGGCCATTATTCATCACCTAATGTTACTTGTTGATTGTCTGATAACATCTCCCTAATTCTATCTGTCAATCCTTGTGTATGAGCTTCTAGTTCTATTTTCTTGATTGATTCAATTGCTTTAAGCTCATCATCAATTTTCTTTCCTTGAACCCAAATACGTCCATTTTGACCAGTAATTATTTGCGTTCTTGTTAATCGTTTCACCATATTTATCATTGTGCCTTTTTTACCAATGACTCGAGGGATGTGAGCTGCTTCAATTTCAATGATTCTACCACCACGAAGTTTTCCTAAACCTCTTTCATTAGTAATTATTGTTGGGTCTTTCGTTCTATCAAAACTGATTATTTTAGTTAAGATAATATCTCCAACATCGAATATCTTACGGGCATCATCTTTAACCGGGTCAAATCTTTTTTCAGTTGCATTGTTCCCACTTAAAATTGCAGAATAAGGGGAGCCTATATCTACTAGCCAGCTGGTTAATCCAACCTCAATTATTTTTCCGATTACTAAATCACCTGGGCGAGGAAAATATTTTCCTTTTAAAGATTTGACTTGTATAAAATCGCCTTTATCTTGAAAAAGACCGACTAGTGTTGAATAGTAAGAATTTCCTCTTTTTACTACTCCATCACCACATCTAAATTCCCCTTCAGCTAATAAATCACCAGGGATTACTATTTCGTGATTTTCAACTTTAATTTCAGACATAAATTTTCACTGTTTATATTTCATTCTGATAATCGTTCTAGTACTTTAACCTGTGCTTTGCCTTTAGTTCTAGATGTTAATTGATCTAGAAAATCTGCTTGAGTTCCTGATGGAATTTGAATTAAAACAGCTAAACTACCGTCAGGTAACCACTCTTCTTGCATTACATTTCCAGATGAGATAATATATCCTCTGAGAGGACCAGTAAAACTTGGTGGTATCTTAACTGCGAGTTTAACAGATTCTAATCTTATAGGCATAATAGGTTTAAGAAGATCGATTATTTCCAAAGCTTGATTTTTTGCTTCTTCTTTATATGATATGTTTACACCCAGATCTATTATTGCATTATCAATTCTATCCTTGGGAATAGGTGTATTTTCCCTTGGATTTATACAATGAATGTGAATGAAATCAACAATTTCCTCCCTCTTTTCTTTTAATATTTCATTTCTCTGATCAGCTGTTAATTGAAGTTTACCATCTTTAAGAATTTTTACAGCTATTTCTCTGTCAGTCATATTTTCAAAAACGGTTTCTAAATCATCGTTTGTTGCTTTTGAACCTCTTGATATATTTTCATAAACATCATATACTTCGAAAATATCATCAATTTCTATTTCCTCTCCCTGCAAGTACAGCCACGCAGGCTCAGGGTTGACTAACATCTCAAAACGCCTCCCATGTTTTTCATATCGAACAATAGACTTGCCACTTAAATCTATTCGTCTGTCTATTGTTACACCTCTGAAGTCTTTGCTCATTTAATTCACACTCGAGCATCAAAGTAATGTCGGTTAATTTTTGAAACAAGTTATATGCCAGATTTATAAGAGTTTTCAAGTTTGAGAATAATCATAAATATAAGAAAATCTTACAATTATTCAATTAGGTTAATTTTATGAAGAATATATTAATAACAGGTTTACCACGAACTGGAAAAACAACATTGGTTTTAGATATTATTAAAGAGATGAAAAAAGAGGTTATAGGATTCGTTACAAAAGAGATACGTGTAAATAACACGAGAGAGGGATTTTCTATCGAAACTTTTTCAGGATTAAATAAAATATTAGCTTCGAAGAAATATAAGGCTAGTAAATATAGAGTTGCTAGTTATGGTGTATATATAGAAAATGTAGACTTAGTAGTAGAAGAACTTACTGCAAGATCTATGAAACAGAAACATGATTTCATCATAATCGATGAAATTGGCAAGATGGAGCTTTTTTCGTTAAATTTCAAAAAATTCGTATTAAAGAACTTAGATAAAAAAAAGGTTCTAGGAACTATTATGCTACGGGATAATGAATTCACAAGAAACATAAAAAATAGAGAAGATACACTAGTGTTTAACTTAACAAAAGAGAATAGAGAAAGTGTAAAAAAAGAGATAATGGGGTTGATAAAACAGTATGCCTGAAGGACCTGAAGTAGAATGTACAAGGCTTTCATTACAAGCCATTTTCAATAAAAAAATAAAAAAAATGCATTTTACTGATTTATCTCAAAAATACAGAAAATACTATAGGAAACAAAAAGAGTTAGATAATTTCGAAGAAAAGAAAATAAAAACTATTGAGAGAAAAGGAAAATTCTTGATTTGGATTTTCAATTTCGAGAAGGTTATACTAAATCATTTAGGAATGTCTGGTAAATGGATTTTCGTGAATGAAAATGAAGAAAACCCAACTCACGCTAAAGTTATTATTAAATTTCTTGAATTTAAACAAAAACTAATTTTTGATGATGTCAGAAATTTTGGTCAATTTAGAGTTTTAGAATCATATGAATCTATTTTAAAATACGAACCAATTAGAAAAATGGGTATAGATGGTCTTGCTTTACCTTTTCCTATTGATAATTTCTTAACAGAACTAAAGAAATCAAATTATATTAACAAGGAAATAGGAGACATTTTAATAAATCAGAAGTTTGTAGCTGGAATTGGTAATATCTATCGATCGGAAGCTCTTTTTCATGCTAAAATTAATCCCAGAAAATTAGTTAAAAACCTTAGTTCTCACGAAAGGAAAAAACTAGGATATGCAATTTCTGATACCCTCCATAGAGCATTAGAATGTCAAGGTAGTTCTTTCAACATTCAACCTTTTCAAACACCATTTAGAGAAGAAGGTTCTGCTCAACAATGGCATAAAGTATATGGTAAACAGAATCAACCATGCCAAATATGTGAAACAGAGATTGTAGCAATTAAAAATAAAGGTAGAAGAATTTTTTTCTGTCCAAAATGTCAAAAATAAACAAAAAAGTAGTTTGCAAAAAAAATAAAATGATTGAATTTTTATTATTTTTATGAGTACTGAAAACCTTCTTTTAGAAATTATTAACGAACTATCAGGAGAACGGGCAAAACGTTTAACAGGTGTTTTATCTCAATATCATAGAATTCAGGCAAGCAAAGAGTTTCTTGCTGCTGTTGAAGTTATTAATGAAGAATTGAAAAAAATAGGGGACAAAGATTCAGAAATTCATGAATATATTGCTGATGGAACAAAGAGGTACTACGAATGGAATGCCCCATTATCTTGGGATATTAAAGATGGAGAACTAATTTTACTAGAACCTTTGCAGAAAAATATGTGTCAATATTCAGAAGTTCCAGAGAGCATTTGTACGCATTCAAAATCAATTGATATAAAAACTGAAGTGATTCATATAGGAGAGGGGAAGTTAGATGACATCAAAGAAAAAAATCTTGAAGGAAAAATAGTTTTAACTTCAGGAAGACCACGTGAGATTTTTGAAAGATTAGCGGAATTTAAAGTAGCAGGAATAATAGTTTATCCATCAGAACAAAGAGCTCAAGGATATTTACAAATGATCCAATATGTAGGTCTGTGGCCTAATGCGGAGAATCTAACAAAATCAACGTTTGGTTTTTCAATATCCAGAAAACAAGCATTGGAATTACTTAGCTTCATGAAAGATGGAAAGAAAGTAATTGTTCATGGAAAAATAGATGCGGATATTTATGAAGGAAAAATGCATGTTTTATCAACTAAAATTCAAGGTACAAAAAAGCCTTTTGAAGAGATTATCTTAATTGCACACATTTGTCATCCAGCACCTTCTGCGAATGATAATGCATCTGGAAGTGCTCTTTTATTTGAAGTATATAGAACCATAAAAATGCTTATTGAAAAGAACAAAATACTCCCACCTCAACGCACAATTAGATTCCTTTGGGTACCTGAATTTCATGGTACAATACCATGGATAATGGAAAGAATTAAAGAAGAAACTTTCAAACCTATGTTTTGTATCAATTTAGATATGTGTGGCGAGCATCCTGCCCTTGTTGGATACCCTTTCACTTTTAGTCAATCTAGTATTTCAACACCTTCGTACCTTAATGACTTGGTATCTATGATTATTAATAATGTAAAGGATAACAATCAAGCTATAGAACAAGGAGGGTGGCAATTTGCTTGGAACTACAGAATAAATCCTTTTTCAGGTGGATCTGATCATATTTTGTTTAATGATGATCCTGTAAAAATTCCTTCAATAATGTTTGGACATCCTGACACCTTCCACCATACCAATTTAGATACAATTGAAAAAGTAGATCCCACTACGATGAAAAGAGTGGGAGTCACTACAACAATGGCAACTATTACTGCCGCATACGAAAATCAGTATTCCACACAGATTCTTAATGATTACATTTTGGGGTATCATAAAAGAAAAGGAAAACTAATACAGATGATTAAGGAAGAGAAAGACATCCAAGAAAAGTTAGAAGCAGAAAATAAAGTAATAAAAAGCATGCTAATACACAATACCATAAAATGCTTTATTCAGTTTGAAAATAAAATATTGGATTCAATAACTAATAATTTTCAAGGGCTAGATAAAAACACACTCAAAATGCTTAAAAATGACATATTATCAATTAAAGAAACTTTGGAATCAATACTCCCACTCATTGAAAAACAGGAATTAAGTGAAAAAACCAAGGATGAATTGGATAAAATTCCAAGAAGAAAAATGAGAGGACCACTCAACACTCGAGACATTTTCAAATTAATGAGTGAAGATAAGAAATTCGAAGAAAATCTACAATTTTCTGAAGAAAAACTTGAAAGTGTGAAAGATTTTGTTAAAGCTTCAATGCAAGGCTATGGAGGAAACATCCTTGAGTTGTTTAATCTAATCAACAATGAAAAATCAATATATGATATAATATCATATATGAGCTTAGTTAATTGGAAGATTCCCAACTGGAAAAACATACTTGATTTTCTTGATTTTGCGCAAGAGATTGATTTAATTTATTTCTAATATCAACCTTGTCAGCATATTAAATTTCTTTTTTCTCTTTTTTATTCCTTAAAAATTGAAAACTTTTATTCACTATTACTAGCCTTTAGCAATTATTTTATATGCATAAAAATAATAGTTGAATGTAGATTTAAGATGTCAAAGAAAGATGAAGTCAAATCTTTAGTTAACTCTATAAATATGGTTAGAAATATGGTTGAGAGTATAGTAGCGGCTGTACAAGACCGATTCAAAGATTATGATAATGTTATTGTTACTTTAAAAGAACGATTAGATAGATTAGAATCACAGACATCAGGAGGAGATGTCACAGGTATTGCATCTCCCGATATGAGTGCTTTTTCATCAAAAGTAGATCAGTTAGTAAAAAGAATAGATAGTTTAAATGAAAGACTTCTTTTAATTGAAGCAACAAAAAGTGTTCATGAGGAAGCGATGGTTGCTCCAACAGATGTTGAAGCAATAAAAGACATAGCAGAAAAGGAAATGAAAGTAGAACCAACTACAGTATTAGAAGCACCTCCGACTCCAGTTCCATTACCAGAAGCACAACCAGAATCACCCATAGAATCCACTCTAGAACCAGTTCCAATTGAAGAGCCAATAGAATCTGCACCTATTGAACCAGACGTAGAACTACTTCCAGAACCTAAAGCTGAAATTCCAACACCCCCCGTAGCTCCTACTGCATTACCTACTGAGGTTCCAACAGCACCTCCCGCACCAACACCAGCTACCCAAGTTTCAGAAACAGTTGAAAGAGACGTTAGTCCAATTTCCAAAGAAGTTTCAGGAACAATACCCATGCCACCTAAACAAGCAGAACCTCCAACTCCACAACAAATTCAACCAATTGCTCCAAAAGAAGAAACTGATCCATCAGCTCCTGAAGAAGGAAAATCCGCGGAATTATTTGGTGAAGCAGTAAGCGGCGATAAAGCGGAGTTACTTAAAGCATTAAAGAAACTTGAAGATTTATAAAAAGTAGCTTACAGTAACTTTCAAATATAGTTCACAAAGATTTGCTTAATGGCTGTTATAATTCCTCCTATAGTTATTTACTTAATCGCTTTTTTTGTTCCTTTATTTCTTACATTTCTAGGATTACCTTTTCATATAAAATACATGCTTAAGAAAGAAATTTATGGAGTAGATGTTCATAAGAAAGACAAACCAAAGATAGCAGAAGTGGGTGGCATTATAATTCTATTAGCTATAATTATAACAAGTATAATAGCAATTATTCTAATTAATGACTCAACTTCTAGATTAGCAATTGGTATTTTTTGTTTAACTATTACAATTGCTGGAATTATAGGATTAGTTGATGATTTCAAGAGACTTAGTGCAATATTAAAACCAGCATTATTATTGTTAGCGTCAATACCAATCATTGCTTCTGGTATGTATATTCCAGAACCATACCTTCCATTTGTTGGACAAACAAGGTTAACTATTGTTTACATTATCTTACTTCCTTTTGTTATTGCAATTCCATCAAATGCTGTAAATATGTTGGATGTTTTTAATGGTTCAATGGCAACAACAACCATTATAGTTTTGATAGCCACTTTCATCGCGAACATTATTATGTTCGGATTCAATATTAATACACTTTTAACAAATATCTTTATTCTAATGACGATTGCAACTTTGATTGCTTTTTGGGCATTTAACCGATATCCAGCAAAAGTTTTTGGCGGTGACACAGGAAGTCTAACTATTGGTGCTGCACTTGGTGCAATTGCAGTTTTAGGAAGATTGGAAGTAGTTGTGATTATTGCGATGATTCCTTTCATAATGAATGCTTTTGGTATTATAAGCAGCGTTAGAGGTTTGTTCGAAAGAAAAGATATGGCTAGACCTACACAAATGACAAAAGATTGGAAGATTGAATCAACGAATGACCCGAAAGCTCCAATTACACTAGTAGGTTTAGTTATTCAAAAAGGTCCCCTTCATGAAAAGGATGTTGTTAAAAGTTTCAATATTTTAACGATTGTGAGTGGTATTTTTGCTATTATAACAGCAGTATTAATTAAACTGGTGATGTGATGAAAAACTACAAAATAAAAAACTTAGAATTAAAAAGATATTACCAGCTTACTCCTAGATTAGCAAAGATAATTGCATTAGAATCTTTTGTTTTTGCGACTTTTATTGGCATATGTGCGTTAATTAATGCTGTCATAGTAGAAATACCAAATGACTCTATACCTGTCATTATAGCGTTCTTGAAAGTCGGTATCAGCCTTCTACTTATTGTGATCTGGTTATTCATCTGGTATTATATAACAAAAAGGTTAATGAAAGCTAAGAAAATAAAAGATGAAGAAAACAAAAAACAGAAATCATTATGATTGTTTCTCTAAAAGATACAATCTTTTCTTTAAAGCATAAAACTTTTTAGCAAATTCTATACTTGATACCTCATAATCTTCAAATTGTTGTTCAATAGCAAAAAGCTGATTTTCAACATTCAAGATCTCTTCTTCAATATGCTTTTGTTTTTCTTTCTCTAAAGTCTTTGTTGTTACTTGTTGAGATTGTTTAGCTTTTATTTCAGCTAATTCCTTTCTTTTCTGCTTAAGAATAACTTCTAATTGTTCTTGTTGAGCAATTAGTGGATTGAGCTGAATCTGATGGTCAACTTCCTTAGGAGTTTCTTTAATTCTTCTTACAGGAACTTTTGAAAAAAGTCTTATGATTTCTACCATAACTTGGAAGAGGTGGTAGCTATCTCGCCATCTTGCCAACATTCGCATTTCTAGAATCTTATCATGCGTTAGATTTGGATGAGTTATTGGTGTTACAACTTTAACGATAGGGGGAACATCTGGAAAATTATTAGGTAAAAATATCTCGATTTCTAAAGGTATTTCGCCTTCATCCGATATTGCAGGTACAAAACCTCTCCATTTTGTAAGATCCCCATCTATAGGCTCAAAAGCATATGCTCTTTCCATCACTAGACTATATTCCTTTGCTAAAACGCTATCTGGGACAGGCATAAATATTCAACACCTTTACGTGATAGTAATTCACAAGGCTCTATTTATAGCTTCGCTTTTAAATGAATTAGATTGCCATCTCTAGGTTTTTATACTTACTATTTTGTTTCTTCATTATGACAAGAGTTGCGGTTATAGACCAAGATAAATGCAGACCTGATAAATGTGGTAAACTTTGTTTCAAAGTTTGCCCAACTGTAAGAGCAGGTCGTGAAACTATAACCTTTGAACCACCTAGCAATAAAGCTGTAATTCATGAACCGCTTTGTGAAGGAGTAGGGATATGTGTTAAAAAATGTCCTTTCAAATGTATAACTGTTGTTAATTTACCCGAAGAATTAGATAAAGAAGTTACACACAGATATGGAGTTAATTCTTTCAAGCTTCACAGATTACCAATGGCAAAATTAGGAAAAGTTACAGGACTAGTGGGACAAAATGGCTCAGGAAAATCAACAACTTTGAACATATTGCAAGGTAATTTCAAACCAAACCTAGGTAAATATAATAATCCTCCTGAATGGGACGAAATCATAGAACATTACAGAGGAAAAGAAATTCAGAACTATTTTGAAAAACTTGCTAATGAAGAACTAAAAACAGTATTGAAACCTCAAAACGTAGATAGGTTACCTCGAATTGTTAAAGGAAACGTCTCTAGTCTCATTCAAAAAGTTGATGAGAGAGGATTGAAAGATGAAGTTAAAGAAATATTTTCATTAGATAAAGTTTGGGAGAGAGATATCTCGAAATTAAGTGGAGGAGAATTACAAAGGCTTGCTATTGCAGCTACAATTGTTAGAGATGCTGATGTGTTCTTATTTGATGAACCCACTTCATATCTAGATGTACAAGAAAGAGTAAAAATCGCTCAATATCTCAACGACATGAAATCTCCTGAACACACACTAGTAGTGGTGGAACATGATCTAGCAATGCTTGATTATTTAAGTGATCAGATACATATTTACTATGGAGAAGCGGGTGTCTATGGAATTGTGAGTCATCCACATACAGTTAGAGAAGGTGTGAATATATTTCTTGATGGATATATTCCTTCTGAAAATATGCGTTTTAGGGCTCAACCAATAATATTCAAGAAAATAAGTACTGAGGATAAAATTTCATCGCATAGATTAGCTGTAAGATTTAGTGATATGACAAAAAAATTCGATGTTTTTGAATTAAAAGTCAAAGGAGGAGAACTCTATAAGGGTGAGGTTGTTGGAATTATAGGCCCTAATGGAATTGGAAAAACAACTTTTGTTCAAATGCTAGCTGGAATTCTAGAACCAACCACAATGGTAGAGCCAATAGAACTATTAGTGAGTATTAAAGATAAGGACGAAACTGAAATAAACAAAGATGTAGAAGAAGAAAAAGAAAATAAAGTTGAAGAAAGCTTAATTATTAGCCATAAACCTCAATATTTGTATACAGAATCTGAACAAACAGTGGAAGATTATCTGAGAGAAATAAATCCTGCAATTTTAACAAGTGGATGGCATAAAACAGAGATAATTGAGCCATTGAAATTCTCTAAATTACTAAACTCGAGTTTATGCGATCTCTCAGGTGGAGAACTGCAAAAAGTATCTATAGCTGCATGTTTAGGAAGAAAAGCTCACCTTTATCTTTTAGATGAACCTTCAGCTTATATTTCATCAGAAGATAGAGTAAATGTAGCTAAGGTTATTCAAAGAGTAGTCAATTTCTATGAAATGCCAGCAATTGTAGTTGAACATGATGTTATGATGCTTAATTTTACATCAGACAGATTAATAATTTTTGATGGAATTCCTGGTGTAAAGGGATACAGTAGTAGAATAGGGTCATTGCAATATGGAATGAATGAATTCCTTCGTAAAATGGAAATTACATTTAGACAAGATCCAAGAACATTCCGTCCCAGGGTTAATAAAAAAGATTCACAATTAGATAAAAAACAAAAGGCAGAAGGAAAATATTTCATAGCTGCCTAATCTTTTAAATTTTCAAACCATTCTGGTAATTTAAGATCAGATATTTCTACACTGTCACCTGGTAAATAAGGTTTCATATCTAAAACTGGAGTACCATCAATCGCATCAATTCGATCAATGTAAAGTCTATTATTTTTGACTTCCAGAAGTTTTACCTTAGTTAAGCCTATTGGATTGGGTCTAGCTGGGCTACGACAAGAGAAAACACCTGTTTCTATTGATTTTTGTAACTTAGGAGGAGAAGCTAATAAATTTGATCTATCTATTGGATTATCTCTCATAGAAATCCACCACAAAACAAAAATGTGACTAAATTTTTCTATATGTCTCAACCCTAAAATATAAGGTTGAGAGATTTCAATATAACAAGATTCTTTTTCTATTTTTACTTCTCCAATTTGATGAATTCCAAAAGACGACATAACAATCAATTGGTATGCGAATTTTATAATTTTTGAACTTTTCTTTATATCTGAATTGGTATTTTTCAACCATTTTTCATTATAAAATCATCTAAAGTTTTTGTCTCTTTTGGTTTTTCTATAACTCTTTCAAAAAATTCTCTTTCGATTTTCATATTAGCTTTTTCCATTGCATGTTTAGGAATGAACTTGCGAAATAGACGAGTGTTTAAACGTTGTTCTAGGAATTGGGTTTCATAGTATTTTTCCCACAGAAATTCCCCGTCTTCTAGAAGTAAATTTGAGGATATACGCAAATTACAAAATCGCCCGATAAAATTTCTTACTTTCCTTATTACTTCTTCATATTCTCCTTTAAACTCTGGAAAGTTAGGCAAATCTTTTCTTAGAGTTGCTAAGTAATGTTTTTCTTGAGTTAAGATTAGTATTATGAATCCTTTGAATCTTCTTGAAAGAGTTTTAGAAATTGAAAAACCTGTGTTATGGTCAGTTTTACATTGACCTACTAATAATAGTTCTGGAAACGGTTTTAGTCTTGTATACGCTGATAGCAAATGTATTTCCCTTAACACAGCTCTAGCTCTTTTCTTAACTAAAGAACCAAACTCTGAACAACCAGTTGTAATTTCATGAGGATTCTTCTCTAACAAATCTTGAGTTTTTCTCATGAATTCACTTGATGAATCTTTATGTAGATCTGCGGCACGAACATATTCTTTTGCAGACCAATCACAAATAAAAGACATTTGAATCACGTTTGCCAAAATTTATCCATAGTCAATTGAGACTTATTTCCTATTGTTAAAAAGGGTAATGCTCTCTTTAGAACAACTCCTATGGATTTGAGCTGCTCAGCTTTGGTTATTTTCACTTTCTGTTTTTGGAGTTTGATAATTCTTGTTGCTGAAAGATGTCCAATTCCAGGAACTCTCATTAATTCTCTATATTTAGCGATATTAACATCAAGAGGGAACAATTCAGTATTATTTCTCGCCAAAGATACTTTAGGATCTTCTCTAAGTGGAATAAATCCATCATCGTTTAGGATAGTGAAAAGCTCCTTTGGAGAAAATTTGTATATTCGTCTTAACCAATCTATTTGATAGAGTCTATGCTCCCTCCTGAAGAATTCTCTTGGAAAAACCTTTATCTTTGATTTAATTGGTAAACAAGTTGAATAGTATTGCCGTTTAAATTCCCAACTATTATCATAGAAACTAAAAATGCTTTCAAGTAATTCTTTATCAGTTTCATCTGCAGCACCAATGACATACTGAGTCGTATATCCAGCAGGGATTAAACCTTTAGTTTTAAATTCTGGAAGTAGTTTTGAAACTTTAATAATATCATTATCATAGTCTTTAGTAGAACAAGTTTCTGAAAACCTTGATTTGTTAGGTAGCTCAACATTTAAACTCACTCTATCTGCTAATTCTGATATTCTTCTTAATTCATCTCTTCCAATTCCTGGCAAAACTTTTGCGTGAATATATCCATCAAAATTATAATCCTTACGCAATAATTTGAGAGTTTCATAAATTATTTCAGCTTGACATTCAGCACTTTTTCCAATTCCTGAACTTAGGAATAAGCCTTCAATATAGTTTCGGAGGTAGAAAGCAATTGTCAATCGAGCTAATTCATCTGGTTTGAAAGAGGTTACATTTTTCTTAAAATCTGTTCTATTGCTTGTTGAATTGATGCAATAAGCACAATCATGAATACATTGATTTGTTATCAAAACCTTCAGTAAGCTAATGCATCGACCATCAGGAAGGAATGAGTGACAAACTCCACTAGCAGCTGCACGACCAATAGATCCTGGAGTATGTGCTCTGGGTGATGCAGTTGAAGCGCATAAATCATATTTAGCTGCTTCCCCCAATATCCGAAGTTTCTCAAGAATACCAGGCAATTACTCTCAATAATAAAATAGCTTTGTATATAAAAACTCCAAGAAAATGAAATAAATGAAAAAATAATCAAAATCACAACTTTTAAAACTAAAACTTTGTTTATGGAATTAACCAACGAGATGTCCGAAAGGGAATCGTTAGGTGATAATTATGACTAAAAGTATGTATCGATATATTGGTGACTTTTGGAGAAACCGTAATTCTCCCGAATATAAAGAACTTATGAGAACTAGAATTATTCAATGGAGAAGAGAGGGAACTATTGAAAGAGTTGAAAGACCAACAAGGCTCGATAGAGCTAGAGCACTCGGATACAAAGCTAAACAAGGTTACGTAGTTGTAAGAGCTAGAGTAAGAAGAGGAGGAAGGAGAAAGAAAAGACCAACTAGGGGAAGAAAATCAAGAAATATGGGTGTTAGAAAAATAACACCAAAAAAGAGTATAAAATTAATCGCTGAAGAAAGAGTTGCAAGAAAATATAGCAATCTTGAAGTTTTAAATTCATATTGGGTTGGTCAAGATGGAAGAAGTAAATTCTTTGAAATTATACTAATAGATCCACAACATCCAGTAATTGCAAAAGATCCTCGTACAAGTTGGGTATCATTAAAAGAATATAGAGGAGATGATATATTCTACATAAAGAATCCAGTTCATAGAGGTCGTGTTCACCGAGGTTTGACTAGTGCAGGTAAGAAATCGAGAGGTCTTCGTAATAAAGGATATGGAGCAGAAAAAATTCGTCCGTCTTTGAGAAGTCATGGACGTAGAGGTAATTAATTTCCTACCTCATTTTTATTGTTAAGGTGTTCTTATATTGGATGTTGCAATAACAAAGCTTGAGATTAGTTTTTCAGTTCATGCAACAGAGGATAAAGAAAAGAATCTACAAGCAGTATCGAATTTGATTCCATTATCCATAATAGAGCAAGCTCAAATAATAGAGGAAAAATTAGAGGGAGGATATAAAAATCCGATAAAATACATTAGATTAGTTGTAACAAAAGCTAATCTAATTGACAAAATTATGAAAAGCTTATCATCAAAACTTTCTCAAGAAGATAAGAAAAAACTAAACTCTGAATTTGAAAGTAGAATAGATATGAAAAAAAAATCATTCTTCTTAAGATTAGATAAGGAAGATTTAGCAAACAATAGAATCAATATTGCATCCACAAAAAACATTGTTAAAGTTTCATTGAAAATGAGGACTTTTACAAAGGATGTAAATCTAAAAAGATTTTTAGAAAATAATGGTATATTGTAGATAATTTGTATTAATGGATTGTTCCTTTATCGTAATACAGAAAGTTTTTAAGTAATCTTTGCAGAGAAAAGATTGGCACAAGAGGAATTAGGATGGATCGCGAAATTCGCTAAAGAAGAATTCTTTTTAAAAAACCATCATAGCGTGCCTTATCATTTCTTATACTATTACAGTGGAGTTGTATGCTTTGAAAAATGAAAAACTAGTATTTGAACCTGTTAAAACTTTACCTTCATTTCCAGATGAAGAAGAGAAAATACTAAATTTCTGGGAGAAGGAAAAGATTTTCGAAAAAGCAAGAAAATTAAGAGAAAATGGACCATTCTTTCGATGGTTAGAAGGTCCTCCAACTGCTAATGGTCTTCCACATATTGGTCATGCATTAACACGAGCGATAAAAGATGTATTTCTAAGACACAAAGCAATGCATGGTTTTAATATAGTTCCATGGATAGCAGGATGGGATTGTCATGGACTTCCTGTTGAACTTGAAGTTGAGAGAGAATTAGGATTTACAGACAAATCACAGATTGAAGAATATGGTATTAGTCGATTTAATGAAGCTTGTAGAAAATCGGCCTTCAAATACGTGAAAGAATGGCATGAAATGTCAGAAAGAATAGGTTTCTGGCTAGATCTTGAACATCCATATATTACAATGGATGAGAATTATATTGAAAGCGTTTGGTGGTCTTTGAAGGAGATATACAATAAAGGATTGATGTATTTAGGGCATAAAGTTGTTCCTTACTGTCCAAGGTGTGGAACCCCATTATCTCAAGCTGAAGTAGGACAAGGAATGATGGAAACTACAGATCCATCTATACATGTTAAATTTAAAGCTGCAGATTTTGAGGATACATACTATCTAGCTTGGACAACAACTCCTTGGACTCTGATATCAAATGTTTGCTTAACTGTACACCCCGAAGTAGATTATGTTCAAGTAGAACATAATAGTGATAAACTAATCTTAGCAGAGAGTATAGCGGAAAAATTATTTGATGACTATACAGTTATTCAGAAATTCAAAGGAAAGGACCTTGAATATAATAAATACGAACAACTTTTTCCATTTATTATTCCTGAAGAAGAAGCTTTTTACGTAACTCTTGCAGATTACGTAACCACTGAGGAAGGAACAGGAATTGTTCACTCAGCTCCTGCTTTTGGAGAAGATGATGCAGAAATAGGGAAGAAATATGGATTACCTGTTATGAATCCAGTTTTGGAAGATGGTACTTTCTCTCAAGAAATTACTGATTTCTCAGGATTATTTGTTAAGAAAGCAGATCCCAAAATAATGGAAAATCTTGAAGAGAGGGGATTGTTATTCAAAAAGGGTACATATAAACACACATACCCCTTCTGCTATAGATGTGATGGTCCTTTACTGTATTATTCAACTGAATCTTGGTTCATTGAAATGTCTAAAATGAGAGAAAAATTAGTGGCGAATAATAATAAGATACGTTGGCAACCTACTCATCTTAAGGAAGGAAGATTTGGTAATTTTATAAAAGAAGCAAGAGATTGGGCTCTTTCAAGAAACAGATATTGGGGAACTCCTCTACCTATATGGATCTGCGGAAATGAACATATAAAAGTAGTAGGAAGTTTAGAAGAACTCAAAACCTTGTATGGAAAACCTTTACATGATAATTTCAGCTTACATAGGCTATGGGTCGATGAAATAACCTTCAAGTGCTCCGAATGTGGTGATATCTGTAAGCGAGTTCCATATGTAGTAGACCCATGGTATGATTCTGGAAGTGCTCCTTTTGCTCAGTATCATTATCCATTTGAAAATAAAGAGTTATTTGAAGAACACTTTCCTTATGATTTCATTACAGAAGCTATTGATCAAACACGTGGTTGGTTCTACACATTACTTGCTGTAAGTACAATCTTATTCGATAAACCAGCTTACATGAATTGTTTAACAATGGGACATACACTTGATGAGAAAGGAAAAAAAATGAGTAAAAGTAAAGGAAACGTTATTTTTTCCAATGAAGTGATCTTAAAATATGGGGCAGATGCAGTAAGATGGTTTTTGTTTTCATATCCCACATGGAATAGTGTAAGGGTTGATACAAATCATATCTATGAAGTTATGAAGAAATTCATACTAACACTTTGGAATAGCTATAGTTTCTTTGTTTCAAATGCAAACGTAGATAGTTTTAATCTAGATTCATTTGGTGTTCCTTTAGAAAAAAGACCAGAATTAGACAAATGGTTAATAAGCGAATTAAATTATCTGGTGAAATCAGTAAATGATGCATTAGATAATATGACAGTACATATAGCTGCTGAAGCATTTGAGAAGTTTGTTGTAGATAAGTTTAGTAATTGGTATCTCCGTCAATCACGTCGTCGTTTTTGGAAAAATGAACTAGATCTTGATAAAAAATCCGCGTATGTTACAACTTATGAGGTTTTATCAACTCTCTCCAAATTACTTGCCCCCTTTATACCATTTATCTCTGAACAATTATTCCAAAATCTAGTAAGAAGATTAAACGCAGAAGAAGCAGAAAGTGTTCACCTGTGTTCATATCCATCATTCAATAAAAAACATACTGACCCAAAACTATCTAAGGATATGAATGCTGTTCTATCACTTGTTACAACTGGGAGAAGCATAAGATCATCAGCTAGCATAAAATTAAGACAACCTCTCGAAGAATTAGTTATAATAGCCCCTATAGGTAAAGAAAGTCTAATTGAAAAATACAATGATGTTTTACGCGAGGAGCTTAATGTAAAGAAGGTATCTCTTCAAGATACTTCAGATGATCTTGTTAAGTATTTAATAACTCCAAACTTTAAATCTTTAGCTCCTAAAGTAAAGTCTGCAATCA
>JBHLQZ010000012.1:0-17888 GCA_048883065.1 Candidatus Thorarchaeota archaeon
CACTAAATAATAATTATGCATCAATAAAAGGAATAATAATTAATGTAAATCCTCTGCATGAGTTTTCTAGAGATAATAAAACAACTGGAAAAGTAAGAAATCTAGTACTATCGGATGATACTGACACTATCAGAGTGGTTATTTGGGATGATAAAACTCAAATTATAACTGAAAATGATGTCGACAAACTTGCTACAATTGCAAATGGTAGAGTCAGAATTAGAGAAATAGAAATCAGAGGAGTAAAATACTCAAGAATTGAATTTCACTGTGGAAAAGATACACAAATAAATATCGAAGATGTAGAATCTGATATATATCAACAATATGTAATCGATTTTAATAATCTTGATAGTATTTCTGAAAGCCAAGAATTTGTTCATGTGAGAGGTATTGTAAGTGATAAAAGCCCAATACAAGAAATTGAAACAAATGAAGCTGAAATAGTGAATCTTAGAAATTTTAAGATAGAGGATGGTACTGCAGAAGTGCGCTTTACAAGCTGGAGAGAGAACGTGGAAAAGATATCTGATTTTAATGTGGGAGACCAAGTAGAAATTTACTATGCTAAAATTAAAGAAGATACCGGATATGGTTTAGGCTTACAAATAACAAGAGATACGATTGTTAAAAAATCCCTTTATGGTGAAATTTCTCCGAATGATTTTGTTTCCGGATTATCTGTTTCCAAAATTGATTCCAAACAACAAAAAATTACAGACATTGAAGATATTAAAGAAGACGATTATGTAACAATTCAAGCAACAGTGATAAAATTAATTGAGAAAAAGCAATTTGTATATGCTTTATGTCCTGAATGTAAGAATAAATTGGATGAAAAGGATGGTAAATACACATGTGAGAAACATGAAACAGTTGATTCCCCACTCAATAGAATATTGTTCACTTTTGTAGTAAATGATGGAACTGGTAACATTAATGTTTTTTGTGCTGGAAATTTAGCAGAGAAAATTTTAGGGATGGATGCCGATTCAGCTTTAAAAATGGTTAAAGAACAAGAATCTGAAAAAGCTCCTTACACCTTCTTGCTGAAAAATACGAATTTCTTGAATTCAGAGCTTGTAATCACTGGTAAAGTAAATAAGAATCCGTTTTTTGATAGTTTAGAGGTAGTCGCAAGATCTATAGAAGAGGTTAGGTTTAAGGAAGCCACAAATAATCTTCTAAATAATATGTATTCTGAATAATTTCAATTTCTTCTTTTCTTCAATTTACCAATTAGTCGAAAAGCTTATTAATAAATATAAAATTCCTCAACTGATTGCTATGGATTATACAGTTATATTTACTATTTCAATTATTCTAGCAATCCTAGCTATAATATTTGCACTTTTTTATCACGCTTTTAGCATAGGAAAGGAAGAAGAAGAAGATTAATCTATATTTCTAAAATCAATCCTTTTTTCTTGTTGTAAACCCTCATTATGGCAGTAACAACCCCTAGTAAAATGCCAGAACTTGAAACAAGAGGAACCACAATATTTGTTATTTGATTAGAGTTTGATGTCTTTGAACCTATTAACTCTAGAATCAAGTAACTTCCCTTTGTGATGTTTATACTTCCTATGTAAGCATAAAGATCATTTATTTCTATGTCATAAATATCTGAAATATCATTATTTCCACTTGTAAACAATCTCCAATCATATTTTGCACTTGTTATGCTTATATTGAAATAATATATTATAGAGAGGTTAGAATAATCTTTTTCAGTTGAACTTATTGTGAAATGAACGTTTATTGTATTATCATTTTTTTCTAGTAAAGCCTGATATTCTGGTCCTGTGGTTACAATAACTAGTTTATGATTACTCGTTTCTTTATTTGCTTGTATTTGCCAATAAATGTAATCAGAATTCCAACTAACAGGTATTCGTAAACTTTCTGCTTCTATATACGCATCAATGATGGGTAGCATCTCCTCTTCTATAGTTGAGAACCATTTGTCATAAGAAGTTGGATAATGCAAAGAATATGTGATTGTGATGTTTTTTGAGATTATTACATTGTCTTCACTTCTGAATGTCTCTGTACATAGACTTGAAATAATTATCTCAAATGATTCTGATGCTATAACATTATATGTTTTCGTTAGTGAACATAAAACTGTTGTTGAAAATGTATCAATAGACAATGTCACATCACATGAAAAAGAACCTTCATCGTTGGTTACACCCGAAATTGTGTTGTTTTTCACTTCAATCATAATTGGAGCGTAGCTTATAGGATAGGCATCAGATGAAATGTTAAAATTCAACTGATAATGTTGATACTCTTCTAGTTTTTGATAGTCAAAATCAAATATAATGGGGCTAGAGTATATGTTAAGAGTTATTTCCTTGAATAGAGAGGCGTGCGATGTTGAATTTGCATAAACTTGAATTGTATAATCCCCTTCCTCTAAATAGAAAGCAGAGATACAAAGTTGAAAATTACCTCCTTCCTCATTAACAAGAATTGATTCATTATCTAATAATGCATAAATTCTAGCTTCTTGTATGTCAAATTCAGTTATTAGACTTTCGTACTCTATACTAATCTTCTTGAATGCGTATAGTGGTATAGAAAGCAGATCAATAACATTTAGTTCTGAAGGTAATCTTGAAATTAAAACTTCTACACTAGAATATCCTATATTATTGTTTTTTATTATAATAAAAGTTAGGTCTACACTTCCATTGTTTATCCATGGGGGAAAAACAAAATTTAAGTTATTATTTAATAACTCAAATTTAGCACTTCCACAGTCCTCAGCAAACCAAAAAACATTAACACAAATGTCTGCTATTAGTGATTTTAGAACAAATGTTGCATTAACAGACTCAAAAACATTCAAAGATTCATAATAAACATCTTCAACCAAATTCTGGATTTTAAATTTACAATAGATATAGTTATCCTGTCCTATTTTTAACAATGAAAGTAAATTATACCCTTCCTCAACGCTAATATTTGAAATTATACTCCATCCTTGAATTTCTCCTAATAAACTCCAAAAATCTGGGTAAGATATGTTCACCCTGCTTATTTGCGAGTCTAAATTACTAGTTGATACATTAAAGACAATATTTTCTCCATATACTGTAATACTCTTTTCAAAGGAAATATTTACTATTCCAGAAACGAGAAGGTTGTACTTTGCGTTTATTGTAAAGCTAGAATTGAAATTCCATGTTACTTGATAACCCATTTGAACCTGTTCTTCGGTCATAGTTGTTAGAATTGATATGCTTCCTACTCCCAATCCTGTTGAATTAACCTGAAAGTCATTGATTGTTAAATTAACATCTGTTGTTAACAAAGAGGTTCTTATTTTAAAATTATCAATTAATATAGAGCATTCTGAAATTTCTGGTGATACTATGTAAAATCCTACTGATTTTAATGTGTTTGGAATATAAGGATCATCAGGATTGAATAATTCGGACAATGAAAGAGAATTAGAATTCCATTGATCATCCCAACTACTGTTTCGTAATAAACGAAAAACAATAAATGGTATTGTTGTATTCTCACCTATTAATGGAGGATTAATATTAGTATAATGCCAATGAACTATCATTATCCTACAAGTATCGAAAACAAAATCAACAATAAATGATGAATTCAATACGTTTTGAATACTAGAGTTTGATTCAAGTAAATAATCATAAGTTATAGTTGTGTCATTGCTGTATAAGTCTATATTTTCTTGATATAATGAATAAATCATAGATTCAGTGTTGTTAGAATAAAACTTCCATACATATTCTCCCTCAATACTTCTATTATCTTTAATTCTTTCAAGACTAAGTCCAGCTTGAATAGCATTGTACGAATAAAAATCTTGGTCCAATTCCGCTCCTGGATTTTGTATATACTGAGATTCCAATTGTGAAATGCTTCCATTAATGTTGTAAAGTCCTTGATTTGGAATAGTAATATTTAGTCCTTCATCAATTTCGCCTTCTATTTCATCACCTAGGTATTCTCCAGTAACATTGAAATTTGGATCAAAATCACTCAATGTTTCATTTAGATTTTGTTCATTTTCCTCCCATGTTAGTAGTCTGTTCTTAAAGCTTTCAGGTTTTCCTATTGATTCTGATGATGAATCAACTTCTTGTTTTTTAAAATCTGAATTATCGTAGTAATTATAATCGTAAGAGTGATTTAAATTATTATACTTTGAAGTTTCAACTTGTTTATATACAGAAACATTCAACACCAATAACACACTAATAAACAGTGTAAAATAGAATAATTGCTTCAATCTCATCTCATACATTTATCTAAAAAATCTTTTAAAAACAGCACAATTTTCTAAATAATGTTCTTTTTTCAATATTATTTTGATTGATATAATTTATTCTTAGCTTTTGAATAAAGTTTGCATAAGCATGAGAAATAAAGAAATTCTATTGTTTAACCGAATTTATGAATACTTTCATTCTACTGTCTCTTCTTTCCTTTTGTGTTCAATATAGTAGGTAGGGAGTATTATAGATTAAACATAGTGGATAATTAACCTTCATTTGAATCTTAAAAATTCTCAATAGTTATACTAAAGCTGTTTTTCTGAGTAAAATGGAAAGTTTCTTGTGTGATGAATGTGGATCAAAGATAATAGAAGAAAATGGTATAAATGTTTGTCAAAAATGTGGTCTTGTTCATGGTGTGGTACTTGAAGCTTCAGCTTTTCAATTAGGATCTACACCAAAAGATGATGCCCGAAAAAATCAGCAATATACTTCAATAAATAACAGGTTGGCTGTTGTAAGTTCTTTAGGTTCATCTATCGGATCAGTTGAAGAATACATGTTTAGAGATGTCAATGGTTCTCTCTTAAATGAGAATGTCCAATTAAAATTTAGAAAATTCAAAAATTATTATCATATACCAGGAGCAATTAAAGGAAAAGAGACAGATTATCGAACTCTTAAAATCTTAAACGAGGTTTTTGCACGTCTTCAAGTTCCTTCAAAAATACGAGATAGAACTCTCTTTCTTTATCAAAAATATAAAAATGAACATAAGAAGAAAATAACTAATCATGTACTTCTATCAGCAATGGCTCTCCTTCTTAGTGTGCGCGAATCAGCTCATAATTGTCCTCTCACACTGAAAGAAATTGTTACAACTTATAGATCACTAGGTCATCGAGTTTTGGGTAAAAATTTACTTAGTTTAATGCAAGATTTAAACATTAAATCTCCCTCTGCTGGTATCCGAAGAAGTGAAGATTATGTTTTCAGAATTTGTTCTTTAATATGTCGTTCTCCCAACATTAAGGAGCGTATAGAGAAGAAATATAAAATCGATGTGTTTGTTTATGAAAAAATACTCCAATTGCTATGTCTTAAGATATTGGAAAGAATTCCTAATATTAATCGGGGAGGAAAAAGACCTTACCCCTTCTCTGCAGCTTCTGCTTATGTAGCTGATAAATTACTAGCTAAAAAGATAAACAGCTCATCAGCTTTAACACAGAAATTAGTAGCTCAGTCTACTAACGTCGCTGAATTCACAATACGTGATCATGCAGAATTTATGTTCTCATTTGATTATGATGATATAATTTCTGAAATTAGTAAAAGATTATCTTCAAGTTTTGATTAATACTAGAACTTGCTAGATATCTTTCTTACTAATTATAATAGTCAAGAATAGTAAAATTCGATATAAAAATTCTAACAACTATCACTGTTATTAAATGAATAAAAATCACAAAAATTAATCTTATTGATATTTTTTTCTCATTTGACATTTTTAAAAGAAAATAATTATTTAGAATATTGATAATTAAAAAAGAAACCGAAAGAATCGACCAAAATGGTAAAGAATTTGATATTTCACCAGTGTTGAAGAAAGAGAACAAGTTTGAAAAAAGTGGTGAAAATCCTGCTATAATTGCTATAGTTACTAAAGTTACATATCGTATAATTTTCAACCTCCTTCCATGCACATTTAAAGTATTTTCCTTCTCTTTTAGCACCTCTTCTCTCATTTTGATTAAATCTGCAGTTATTTTTATTTTTTCCAGAACTTCTATAGTATTTGAATTTCTCATGGATGAGAATAGATTAATAAGTGCAGGATAATCAAATTCAATATTTGAGATAACATCAATAAAATCCCCACCAAGTTGTAGTTTTACTAGATTCTCCTCAGGAATAGAATCAATTGAAAAAAGCGATCTTTCAAGATTCTCTCCCTCTTCTAGTTTCATTGCCATTTCCTGCAGAAATATGTAATCAGGATAATTCAGTTTATTCAACGAAATCACCTATACTTCTGTTTTGTATAAATCTCAGTGTGAATGTACCAAATAATGCGTACATTAATGGAAAAATAATCAATGAAAGAGAATTTTGAGGTAGAATCAAAGCTAGTACAAGACTAAGAACTAATGGAAATAAACATGAAACTGCAATAAAAATTACAACATTATCTTCAATAAGTTTTATTTCTCGTTTTACTCTTAATAGAAAATCTGGGTCTGAATCTATAAAAATTTCTTCATTCCTTATATTATGAAAAGAGTACTGATATTTTTTATTAAGAAAGATTTTACTAGAGTTATAAATTACTTTGTCTTCATTGTAACCTGTATTTAATTCATAGATTATCTTTTCAAAATATCTCTTATAATAACGAGAGTGAGATCCAACTGTATTTAACAATTCAATTGATTTAGGAAAGGAACCGGTGGCAATCATATTAATAGAAAGAGAATTTAAAACAAGGAATGCTGCTTCATCAAACTTTTTCTGTCTAGCAAGAATACTCGAACGTATATACTCACCTGAAACAAAGAAAAAAGCAATACAACTAACAAAACTAATTACAAAAGACAATACAACACTTTGTTTTGTTAATAAATAAAAAATGCAGAATAAAATACCAAAGCCTACTAACATTGCATTCCCAATAAGCCTTATTTTGAGTAGATCTTTGTCAACTATGAAGTATTCGGAAAACTTCTTTACTTTACCCAAAACAATCTTATATAAGATTTCTTTTGGAAATAAACTTAGATTATGTATTTTAGAGTTTTTATTAGCATAATTTTCTGTTACCACTTTAACACCATCCCAATTGCTTTCTAGGCATTTTAATGAATCTCCAAAATTTATTATAGTAGTACCATTTCAGCTTGAATCACTTCATTATCTCTAGTTCCCTCTTGAAAATATCGTGGCGTTGTAGAATAGAATCGATTGAATTTTGTAGAATTGACTTGCTTTTCAGAGTTTCAATAAGTTGTTGTTCATCCATTTGATCGTCATAGATTTTTGTTAAAAAGCTGTATTTCTCTTTATTTTGCTTTAGTTTGTCCACTTCATAAACTTCAGAAATTTTTCGTATGAATGAATTTTTAGTTATCTCTCTTTGAATTATTATTATTAAGTCAAGAGACAAGAAATCTGAGAAATCAATGTTATGAAGGTTCTCCCACCTTCTAAGAATTTTTTCAATAGTGTCAGCATGTGCTGTTTGTATTCCTTTCAAACCTGCATTTAAAGCTTCAAACATAGCATGAGTATGTTCTCTTGATTGAATTTCCCCTAAGTATATCCAATCTGGCGATCTATGTAATAATTTCAATATTTCTGAAGTTTTTGTGTAGGTTGATTTACTTGATTCAAAAGAATCTACTTGAATTGATAATTGTTTATATCCCATTGAAGATTGATTTATTGATTCAATCGCATCCTCAATAGCTATTTTTCTCCAATGTTTTGGAGTATATAGATCTATAGCATTTGCTAACGTTGTTTTTCCAGCACTTGGTTCTCCAATAATTGTTATGTTTCTTCTCTTTTCAACTGCTTCAACAAAATAAGAAGCTAAGAGAGGTGTTAAAGTTTCTAGTTTTACTAAATCTAATAATGTTAAGTGATTTGATTTAAGTTTTCTAATGTTGAAAGTTGGACCATTTGGAGATAGAGGTGGAAAATCCATTGAAATTCTCAAATGAAAGAATTTTGTTTTAAACTCAATTTTAAGAGAAGGTCTCTTTGTTGTTACTGATATTGGATGTTCTAATTTCAACCTTGTTAGGAGACTCTTTATTTCTTCATCTTCTAGAACGATGCTAGTGTTACATCTTCCAAAAGATTGATGATCGATATAGATGGGTGTATCTTTTTGATCCATGTAAATTTCGTTTAAATTATCATCTAAAAAGAAACAAATTACTCTATCAAAATTGATTAGTTTGTAAATAAAAAGCTCTGCAAAGATATCTGGATTTACTGGTAAATTTTCAATTTCTAAAATTTTCCACATACAAATTGATTTTAGTGTATCTACTAACTCATCGAATTTTAGGATATCTTTTCCTAGTCTTTCTTTGTTTTTATAAACTAAAGCAGATAATTCTGTAAAAAGTAAGGGATCTTGATTGAAATCATATTGAGGTTTTGCAGAATAATATAAGGCACCATTCTCTATAAAAATACTAATTTTATACCCCCTTACCTCGTATTCACTAACCACGTGTTCATCCATTTTTTTTTCTTCTACTACATTACTGCAGATTTCCATCTTCAATCAACTTATTCATATGTTATACAGCTAATTAGTATATCAACACCACTTTTTTTCGAAAAAAAGAAGAATTAGATTTTTTATTAAAGTAGTAAAAAGTAATATCTTTAAATAGAGAAAAAATATACTTGGTGATGTGAGATAATGAGCAATAAGTTTGATATCATGTGGACTGAAAAATATAGGCCAAAGACTCTTAATGAACTTAAAGGACACAAAGACGTAAAATTAAGACTCAAAGGTTTTGTTGAAAGGAAAAATCTCCCACATCTTTTATTTGCTGGACCACCAGGAACTGGTAAAACAACTGCCCTTCTTGCCTTAGCCCATGATTTGTTTGGTGAAAGTAATGTCACACGCAATCTTCTGGAGTTAAATGCTTCAGATGATAGAGGAATAGATGCAATACGAACTAAAGTAAAAGAATTCGCAAGAACTGTTTCTTATGGTGGAGTTCCTTTCAAAATTGTGTGTCTTGATGAAGCTGATAGTTTAACAGCTGCAGCTCAACATGCCTTAAGAAGAACTATGGAAAGATATGTAACTACCAGCCGTTTTGCTTTGATATGTAATTATTCCAGTAAAATTATTGAACCGATTCAATCTAGATGTGCGATTTTCAGATTTAAACCATTAGATGATGAAAGCATGAAATCTTTTCTTAAGAACATTTGCGATAAAGAACAAGTAGCTTATGATAATGAAGGGATTGACACTGTTCTTTATATTTCTGAAGGAGATTTAAGAAAAGCCATCAATATTCTTCAATCCACAGCTGCTTCAGGTAAATCCATAGAAAAGGTGACAGTTCTACAAACTATAGGTCATGCTGATCCTGAGAGAATTCAACAAATGTTGAGGTATGCACTGGAAGGAGATTTTTACAAAGCAAGGGAAGTTTTACAGCTTCTTATATTAGAATTTGGTCTTTCAGGAACCGATGTAACACATCAAATATACAGAGAAATCCCTTCTTTAGAATTATTTGATTCTCAAAAATTAAAAATAACTGAATTCTTAGCTGAAGTGGATTTTAGGATTTCTGAAGGGGCATCCAGTAATATACAGCTTAGCTCTTTTCTTGCTAAATTAGTTGAAGAAGGACAAAACAATAAATAGAATCTTGATTAGTAGCAATAGTTATTGTGTCTGAAAGAAATGCTTTATTGCAGAGTTTACAGATAAAGCATCTTTCAATTTCATTATGTTTTCACTAAGCTTTTTTTGAATTGTTTTAGTTGCTTTTTCATTTATGATCCAGTTTAAATTCTCATATTTGTGCCCTACAAGAATTAAATTACTAGGATTTGCTGGTTCTAAATTTAAATTTTTTATCTCTTCTGGAGCTGAAAGTAATAATTTGATGTTTTGCATTTTTTTTGGAAGAACTTCATAGTTCAGAACATAAGATACTATTCTTCTCACTTGTTCCCATAAGAATGATTGAGCCTTAAATTCAAGAATCAACACAGAATTGAAACTAATCAAGTTAAATTCTTGAATCTCTCTGATTGTTTTTCTATGATCCGTTTTGCAGAATAATCTGAAATCGTGTTCTCCTAAGAAACAAGAACCTAATTCTTTAATTTTATCAATTGAATGATTCTTAACATTAACAACAAAGTCTAATGGTACAATATACCAGTACTTCTTCCACTTGCTATATTTAGGTGTGAAACCTTCTTCTACTTCGGAATAAGCCCAACCTAAAATAGATTGATCTCTTGAAAATTCAGAATTTAATTGTTCCAGTATAATCTTTTTATCAGTGTTAAAGGCAAAAGTATTCCCTATAGCGTTTACTAGTTTATCAGTTCTACTTGCACTTTTGAAATTACTTCTTTCTGTGTTTTCTATATAACCTGTTTTTTCTAGTGCCTTTATTATTGCGCCTTCAATTGTTAGATGTTCTGGTTGTCTTTGATATCCAAAATAATTAGAGCCATCATAGAACACTTTAACTAAATATCTCATCTTCTTCAAAAAATCCTTTTTTAATAAAAGTTAAAAACCTAATGTAAAAACAATAAGAACTCAGATTATTCTGATAAGTTAAGCTTAAGATATCCTAAAATGTATTTATCTTAAAAGAAAGATTAAAAAGTTCAATTTTTTTCATACACTTACAGCCTCGATGGTGTAGCTCGGCCAATCATTGCGGACTCTCACTCCGCAGACCCGGGTTCAAATCCCGGTCGAGGCACCATTCTCAATTATTTTCCCATATCTTAAATAATTGTTTCAAAGAGTGAGCTAAAATATTTTCTTCTACAAATTGATAAATAAGTATTCGACCAAACCTTTTTTCTTTAATTAAACCTACCTGAGAAAGAAATCTCAAATGTTCTTTTACTGCTGTGTGATTTAAATTAATTTCCCTAGAAATTGCTGAAATATTCAATTCGCCTAATTCTGCTAATAATTTCAGGATTCTAACTCTGCCTTTGGATGATAAAACATCTTCTACTGCTAATCCGCTCTTGCTATCGATATTACTTTTACTCATATTCATATCGCACATTTTCCTTTGATTTTTTTGCTTTAAACATACTCGATTGTTTTCTTTTGTTCTTCAATAGTTTTCATCAAAAACACTTCTATTGTTTCTACAGATATGTCTGGTATGCTTATTAGTGTAGTTTTCCCTCTCATACCCTCTCCAGATATTTTTGTACTTATTACATCTTGCTTGGATAAATCTTTTAGATAAGACCAAATCTGTGTATGTTTTCTTGGTTCTTCATTATATTCTTCACAAACTAACTTATATGAAATAATAGCATCATTTGTTGATATATATGCATTTTTTGTGTGTTTTAATTTTCTTATAATTGAAAGCAGAATTAATTTTTGGTGTAGAGATAAAGTTAGAATTATTTCTCTTCGGATCTCAGGATGAATTAGAGCTTTTGCTTTTCTAGTATGATCTGGATAAACAATAGGAGAATCTTCATCATCAGCACATTGACCAGCTCCCCAAAGAAGTTCTATTGCATATCTGGCGTCACCAGATTTACTAGCAATATCTGCTATAAGCTCAATCGTATCAGAAGTTATAGCACCATCATAAAAGGCTATTTCCGCTCGAGATTTAATTATATCTCTTAAATCAGTTTCACTATATCTGTCTAATGAAATATGGTTTGATTGAAAACTACTCTGCGTGCTTGCATCAAGTTTGTGTATGAAGTTCAAATTCCTTGCAATGAAAATATACGAAATCCATTGCTTTGCAGTCATTTCACTTATACGAAGCAGTACATAAAGAAAATCAGTTCCAACTCTTGAAACTAAGTAATCTATCTCATCTAAAACTAATAGAACTTTTACAGAATAAAAGTCAAGCAAACGAATTAATAATGACTGTAATTCTTCAAAAGAATACCCTCTAGGAGGTATAGCTTTGTTCAATTTTCTAGCAAGAGTACTTACTATCAAATATGGGCTTTTGTAAATTCTACAATTGATGTAGACGAAAAGAAAATTCTTTTGTTTATCTATATTTGTTAATAATTGACCAAATCTTTTAGCTAAGGTTGTCTTACCAGAACCAGTTGGACCAGTTACACAAATCTTTCTCAAAGGTTCATCTTGGTCTTCAAAAATGGTTTTGAAATATTTGGCTAGTGTTCTCAGCTCTTCTTCTCTGTGGGGAAGGTAAGGAGGTATATAGGTAACTGATAAACAGCTTATATTTTTGAATACAGTGGGTTTTTTAATAAGTGAATTAAAAAATTCCTCGTCAGATTTACTCATTATTCTCGTCTCTAAATACTTGCAAGGGAATTTCATATTTATACTTACTAGACAGACGTCTCTGAAAGTGATTGTCTTACTTGATTCGATTAACTCACTTCCAATCAAATATAATCATGTTATAGTTAATTTTGAGACAATCAAAATAGAAAAAAAAATTGTAAGTGTAAAGGCTCTATCACTTTGAGATTTACAATAAGAAACATATGCCGATAAAGTTAAAAATCTATATTAGGGGTCTTATACACACATAGCGGAGATTGCCGAGTGGTCAAAGGCGCTGGAATGAGGATCCAGTCCTTAGTGGTCCGGGAGTTCGAATCTCCCTCTCCGCACCATTTTTCAAGTTTTGCTTTCCTGTAAAAAATACAAATTGTGGATTCTACTTCATTTTAGTGATTTAGTCATCATCTACCGAATATGTCGTCTATAGACACTTGAGTCCAATCAATAAAGCCAAATATCATTCCAAAAATTATAGTGAAGATAAAGACTGCAATTCCAATAAGTAGAATTTCCTCCAATATAGGAGATCCTCTCTTTCTATTAAGTTTTAAATCTTTAAGAAGTTTTAACAGCATAAACATAATTCTCGATATTTATATCTACTTAATTATTTAAAGACAACTTAAAAAAACTAAAAGACATTTTTTCTTTTTTCAGTTAATAAGAAATTAATTATTAGTAGACTTTTCCTTCCTTTTAGTTTCTCGAGAAGGAATTTAAAAAACTTGAAGATGGAAAACCTTTTTTATTATCATAAATGGGTGCGATATAGTATAAACCTTAGCTGGGTGCCACAATGGATATAGAGTTAATTGAATTGTTTCCGAATTCTATCAAACTTATACTTTCAGATATAACGTTAGCTTTTGCTAACGCTATTAGACGAATCTCATTAGCTGATGTGCCTTCTCTTGTAATTGAGGATGTTTATGTTTTAAGGAATACTTCCCCACTTTTCGATGAATTTATAGCTCACCGACTAGGTTTAATTCCTTTAAAATATGATATTGATGCACTCGAATTAAATTTCAGGGATGAATGTGATTGCGGTGGTATAGGATGCAACTTGTGCACTGTTACATTAACCTTATCTAAAATTACAGATGGACAAACATCTGCAGTTGTATATAGTGGTGATTTAGTCTCTTCAACTGAAGGTGTTGAACCTATAAAAGCAACGATTCCAATTGTTAAACTTGGACCAAATCAAGCTTTAGAACTTGAATGCATGGCACAATTGGGAATAGGAAAAGAACATTCAAAATGGCAACCAGTAGCAGCTATGGGCTATCAAGAATTTCCAGATCCAAAAATTAACAAGGAGAAATGTACAAACTGTCTTGTTTGTGTTGACGCATGTTACACTGGAGTATTTCAAAAAGTAGGTAGTTCTGTTCAAGTTGCCAATCCATTAAGTTGTACTTTATGCGACTTTTGTATAGACCAATGCGAACCTGGAGCAATTTCAATCCAAAAAGAACCTTCAAAAGTGATATTTTCTTTTGAAACAACGGGAGGTATGGAACCTCCTACAATATTAACAAAAGCAGGAAATATACTTCTCACTAAAATCGACGAATTCAAAAAGACATTAGAAACAACACTATCAGAAAAAGAAAAAGATCAATAGAGTGAACTAAAAATGCCAAAGAGAACTGGGACTACAGATCCAAATTTATTAAACTTAATTAATATACTTAAGAAAAAATCTGCTGAAACAAAAGCTTCTTTGTGGAAAACAGTTGCGCAAAAACTTGAAAAACCTAGAAGACAACGAGTAAGAGCAAATTTAAGTAAAATCAATAGATATTCTAAACAGAACGATGTTGTGATTGTTCCTGGTTCTGTTTTGAGTTCTGGTAGTTTGAATCATAGTGTTACTATTGCAGCTTTAAAATTCTCTGAGACTGCAAAAGAGAAAATTCAAACTGCTAAAAGTAAGTATATTACTATAGAAGAATTGCTAGATTCAA
Organism: Candidatus Thorarchaeota archaeon; assembly: GCA_048883065.1. Lineage (GTDB taxonomy): Archaea > Asgardarchaeota > Heimdallarchaeia > Heimdallarchaeales > Heimdallarchaeaceae > UBA460. Next base: position 14,289 of record JBHLQZ010000012.1, read on the forward strand.
ATTTTGAAGTAAAAAAAATCAAGATAATTACTTAAAGAGGTTTATGAAATGTCAAAAGAAGCTAAAAAAGAAATACAAACCACTCAATCCAAAATAAATATTGATGCAACAAATGCTATTCTTGGACGTTTATGCACTGAAGTTGCAAAATATCTAAAAGAAGGATATGCTGTAAACATAGTAAATTGTGAAAAAGCAGTAATTTCAGGTAAGAAACAATCAGTTCTAAAAGAATATAGAGAAATGCACAAGAAGCACACACACACAAATCCTAGAAGAGGACCGTTCCATCCAAAAAGACCAGATAGGTTAGTTAGAAGAACAGTTAGAGGCATGCTTCCTTGGAAGAAAAGCAGTGGTAAGGCTGCGTATCATAGACTATTAACATTCATAGGTGTTCCAGAAGAGTTATCTAAGGCTGAACTTGTTAAGCCTAGATATGCTGATTCAAACAAATTAGACTGTAAGAGAATCACAGTAGGTGAGCTCTGTAGAGAACTTGGGTGGCAAGAATAATAGGTGAAATAAAATGGCAAAAGTTATTGTATCTTCAGGAAAAAGAAAAACAGCTATTGCTCGTGCAACGATAAAAGAAGGAAAAGGTAGAATAAGGATAAATGGTGTTCCTCTAGAAGTATTACCAAATGAATTGAGTAGAGTTAAAATTAACGAAATTTTCATCTTGTCTGGAGAAACTATAAGAGATTCTCTTGATATCAAAGTAAGGGTCCATGGGGGAGGATTTATGGGTCAAGCTGAAGCTATTCGAACAGCGATAGCTAGAGGTTTAATAGAATATCTCGAGGATTTAAGTCTAAAAGAGAAATTTGTTTCTTATGATAAAACCATCATTTCTGGTGATCCTAGAAGAACTGAATCTAAACATTTCGGTGGAAAAAGTGCCAGATCTAGATTCCAAAAATCTTATCGATAACCTCGTTACTATTTTATTTAATTATGAAATTTAAGTTAGATTGCTCAATAGGAGAGGGGGGTGGATCTCTTGTACGAATAGCTGTAGCTCTTGCTGCAGCAAAAAACATAGAACTAGAGCTAGTAAACATTCGTGCAAAAAGATCTAATCCCGGTTTAAGAGCTCAGCATATTGAAGCTATAAAAGCAATTGTTCAGCTATCTGGAATTTCAGTTAGAGGATTACAAATTGGCAGTAGTTTTTTAGTAACTAGTAAAAGCAGAAATAAAAAGCAAGAAGCAGCGGTTCGTATTGGCACTGCAGGAAGTGTTTCTTTGGTAATACAAGCTGTACTATATTATTCTCTTTTAGAAAATAGAGGACTTATGCTAAAAGTGGAAGGTGGAGCTACTCATGGAAAATGGGCTCCTTCTATCGAATATATTGAATATGTTACACATAAATTATTGCACCAAATGAGTAAGGATTTAAAAATTAGGATTAACCAATATGGTTTTTATCCAAAGGGTGGTGCAAATTGTGAGATTGTATATGGATCTCATGAAACTCTCTCACCTCTCAATTTAACGGAAAGGGGAGAGTTGGAAGAAGTTAAAGTTTTTTCAATAGTTTCCGATTATCTACAAAAAAGAAAAATTGCAGAAAGACAATTTCAATCTTTTATAAATAATACTGATATTAATGTGGATATAACACCAAATGTTAGATACGTGAAAAGTTTGTGTCCAGGAACTGGTTTAACTGCAATAAATAGGTATTCTACTGGTGCTTTAAAAGGTTGTTTTGTACCAGGCGAGAAGCAGTTATCAGCTGAAAAAGTGGGAGAGCTTTGCAGTAAAATGTGGAAGGATAATGAAAATAGTCTAGCTGTAGTAGATAAGTATGCCACAGATCAGCTTATAGTCCCAATAGCATTGGCCAATGGAAAATCAGAAATAACTACAAATCAAATAACAAATCACACGAAAACTAACATTAGTTTGATACAAAAATTAACGAATTCAAATATAGAAATAAATAAACAAAAAGATTATTACCTTATTTCCGCTAAAAACGCTTGAAATACTTGTTCTTTTGCAGTAATCAATTTCTTTCTTAACGACATATTTATATGAGGTTAGATAAGTCGGAGTATAAACTCAAAGAGTTGTACAATTAAAGACGTGATTAATTATGGGGCATCGAAGGGTAAGTGCTCCCCATCGATCATCTTTGGGATATCGAAGGGTAAGAGCAAAAAGAATTGTACCTGCACCTCGTGCCTGGCAAGAATACGAGGGTGCTCCTACACTATTGGGCTTTCTTGGAATCAAAGCAGGAATGACACATTGCGTTTATATCGAGGATCGACCAAGAAGTCATTTAGTGAACAGAGAAGTGACAGCAGCTGTTACTTGTATAGAAACTCCTCCTATGGTGGTTTTTGGTTTACGTGGTTATAAAAAAACTCCATATGGATTACAAGTTGCAGCAGATCTTAGAACACTAGAAACAAAGGAAGAACTAAGTAGAAGAGTTAAACCTCCAAAAAAGTATGATTTCGATAAAAATAGCAAAAACTTTGAAAGTAAAATTGATGAAATCACAGAACTTCGTGCAGTAATTCATACTCAACCCTATCTTACAGGAATGGGAATGAAAACTCCTCAAATAGCTGAGATAAAAATCGGGTGTTCAAACATAACAGAAGGTTATCAGTATGGGCTTTCACTCCTAGGAAAAGAGGTACTTATTCGTGATGTGTTTAAAGCTGGTGAATTTGTAGACACAATTGGTGTAACAAAAGGAAAAGGATTTCAAGGACCTGTCAAAAGGCATGGAATAAAAATACTTCAACACAAATCAAAAGGAACTAAGAGGGGTGTAGGATCAATAGGTCCTTGGCATCCCGCTAGAACAATGTGGACTATACCAAGATATGGACAAATGGGCTTTAATATGAGAACAGATTATAATAAAAGAATTATGCAAATCGGATCAGATGGCACACAAATAGTGCCAAAAGGTGGATTCGTGAAATATGGTATTGTAAAAAATAATTATATTTTACTCAAAGGTTCAGTTCCTGGATCGAAGAAAAGAACCGTTTTACTTAGAACACCTGTTAGAAAACAAACCAAACTGGTGAAAGAACCACAGATTCTCTATATTTCAACTGAGAGTCAACAAGGTTAAAAGAAAGGTGATACATATGAGTATTTCATTATATTCTATCCAAGGAAAAAAAACTGCTGAAGAAGTGAAACTTCCAGAAGTTTTCAAAACCCCCTTGCGACCTGATGTTGTTAAACGAGCTGTACTAGCAGAACAGAGTTGGAAAAGACAACCTAAAGGTGTTAGTCCTCTAGCTGGTCGAATGGTTTCTGTTGAGAATTGGGGACCAGGTAGAGGGGCTGCAAGAGTTCCAAGAATAAAAGGTTCAAGAACACACAGTGCTCAAAGAACAGCTTTTGTACCTCAAGCAAGAGGTGGTCATAAAGCCCATCCTCCACGAGCTGAGAAAAGAATTATCGAAAAACTAAATAAAAAAGAACATCTTTTAGCACTAAAATCTGCAATAGCATATACTGCACATAAAGATTATGCAGAACAGCGCGGACATAGATTTGAAGGTAAAATTGAATTTCCAATAGTTATTGAATCAAAAGCTGAGGAAATCGAAAAAA
>JBHLQZ010000013.1:0-17195 GCA_048883065.1 Candidatus Thorarchaeota archaeon
GATATAGTAAAACTAAAAAAATTCGAGGATAATCAAAGCATCCCTTCAGAAAAGAATTATGTAGAGAGATTCAGAGAAGAATCAACTCAATATTATCCAGTAGACCCCACGGAAATGACAGCATCAATAGGAGGAACAATAGCTGCTAATGCTTCTGGTGCTCGTTCTTTTAAGTATGGTCCAACAAGATCATGGATCAGGCGTATTAGAGTCATTTTAGGTTCAGGAGATGTTTTGGATATCAAAAGAGGGGATTATAAGGCAGTTAATAACACGTTCATTATCAAAACAAGCAGTGGGGATTTGGAAGTAAAAATACCTGATTATAAAATGCCTAAAGCGAAAAATGCAGCAGGTCTTTTTACAGGAGAGAATGTAGATCTAATTGATATTTTTATTGGATCAGAAGGAATTTTTGGTGTTATTACTGAAGTTGATGCATGGCTGAAGGAATACACTTCACATATATCTAATGTTGCTTTCTTTGAAGAAGAAGATGATGCAATTGATTTTGTGATAAAACTAAGAGACAATGAAGAGGTTAGACCAGAATTTATAGAATTTTTTGATAAAAATGCTTTAGATTTATTGAGGGAGAAACAGCAAGAAGATCCAAAGTTTGTAAATATGCCTATCATCTCTAGAAGTACAAAAGCTGCTATATCCTTTGATTTACCTTACTCTGAAGAAGAATTTGAGAGGAATTTCAATATAATTGGCAATATGCTAGAAGAGTGTAAATCAAGCTTAGAAGGAACATGGAGTGGTTATGAAGAAAGAGAACTCCTTCGTTTTAAACAATTTAGGCATGCAGTACCTGAAATTGTGAACAACATAATTGCAGAACGTAAAAAAAACTACCCACCTATTCACAAACTTGGAACAGATATGTCTGTAGAAGACGCACATATTAAAGAAATCATGAATTTCTATCACAAGACTCTACAAGAAGAAGGATTGGAATATGTGATATGGGGTCACATAGGCGACAATCATGTTCATGTTAACATTCTACCTAAAAACATGATGGAACTGAAAAAAGGCAAAGAGATTTACATGAAATTTGCAGAAAAAGCTGTTTCTTTTGGTGGTTCTGTATCTGCTGAACATGGTATAGGAAAGATAAAACATGAGTATCTAAAGAGAATGTATGGTGAAGAAGGCGTTCAACAAATGCGTGTTGTAAAGCTGAGTATAGATCCAAATTGTGTCTTTAATTGTGGTAATATTTTTGGTAAAGAGGGAAAAAAATGAAGATAATCATACTAGTTAAACAAGTTCCTGAAGCAGATAAGGTTGCTGTAGATCCTGAAACAGGAACATTAATACGTGAAGGTGTTGCATCCATACTTAATCCTTATTGTGAGTACGCACTGGATGAAGCTGTAAGGCTTAAAGAACATTATTCAGATGAAGACATAGAAGTAATAGCAATTAGTATGGGGCCTCCACAAGCAAGAACTGCTTTATTACGATGTTTAGAATTAGGAGCGGATAAAGCTTATTTATTATCTGATCGAAAATTTGCAGGTTCTGATGTATGGGCAACTTCAACAGCATTAAAAGAAGGCGTTTCTAAACTCGAATCAGATTTTGATTTAATTCTAACAGGAAAACAAGCAATAGATGGTGACACAGCGCAAGTTCCTTCAGAAACTGCTGAAAAACTTGGTATTCCACAAATAACATATGGTGTAGAAGTTGAAATTGAAAATAGAAGAATAAAAGTAAAGAGGGAAACAGATGAAGGATATCAGATTCTTTCGACTCGTTTACCTGCGTTAGTAACAATGAGTAAAGGATCCAATATTCGAAGAATTCCCTCTATGAAACAGGTTTTAGATGCTAGAAACAAACCTCTAAGTGTTGTTTCTGCTAATGATTTAGAACTAGATGAGAATAAAGTTGGATTGAAAGCATCCCCTACACAAGTATCGAAAGTTTTTGCTCCACCTACGAAAATAGGTGGTGATGTTATTGATGGAAGCGATCCTAAAATTGCTGCTCAAAAACTTCTGGAATATTTGGTGAATAATAAGTACTTGAAGGATGTGTAAAAATGTTAGAAATCGATATAGAGGCATGTACAGGATGCAAAGTTTGTGAGAAAGTATGTCCTTTCGCTGCCATTGTTGTAGATCCTGACACTAAAAAAGCTAGAGTTTTAGATAATTGTACATTATGTGGAACATGCGTAAACGCTTGCAAATTTGATGCTTTAAGCATTGAAAGAAAAGCAGTATCTAAAGAAGAATTGTTGATGTACAGGGATGTTTTTGTTTGGTGTGAATGGGAAAGAAAAGAAGATATAATTTCAACAAAAAATGTTGTCTTTGAACTCCTAGGAAAAGGGAGAGAACTTGCGGATAAACTAGGTGAATCATTAGCAGTAGTTCTTGCAGGAAAGGATGTAGATCATTTAACAGAAGAATTGTTTCATTATGGTGCAGATAAGGTTTATTTGTGTAAACATGAACTTCTTGATCAATACTCAACAGATGGATACACAACAGTTGTTTCAAGTGTCATAGCTGCTGAAAAACCTTCAATTGTTCTCTTTGGAGCTACTCCTAATGGAAGGGATTTAGCACCAAGAATTGCCGGTCGCCTTGCTTTAGGATTAACAGCTGATTGTACTGGTTTAGATATAGATGAATCAAGACAGTTAATACAAACTAGACCTGCTTTTGGTGGCAATATTATGGCATCTATTTTTTCACCATATACTCGTCCTCAAATGTCTTCAGTTAGACCAAATGTATTTCCTAAACCAAAACCTGATATGACAAAGCGTGGAGTTATAGAAGTAATTGATGTTAAACTAAACCCAATCAATATTAGAACTAAAATCATTGAGGAGATAATATCAAAAGATGAAGGTGTAAAAATAGAAGAGGCAAATATACTTGTCTCAGCAGGAAGGGGGATAGGATTAAAAGAGAATCTGGGTTTAATCTATGAAATGGCAGAAGAATTAGATGCAACAGTTTCTGGATCTAGAGCACTCATAGATTTAGGTTGGCTTCCTCATCCCCAACAAGTTGGACAATCAGGAAAAACAGTAGCACCTAATCTATATTTTGCACTAGGAATATCTGGAGCAATTCAACATCTTGTAGGGATGACTTCTTCTGATACAATAATTGCCATTAACAAAGATCCTGATGCACCTATTTTTAAGATTACAGATTTTGGAATAGTGGGTGATATCTTTGAAATCATCCCTGAATTTCTTAAACTACTAAAATCAAGAAAACAATCATAGTTTGCAAGTTGATGTTATATCTTCTTTTTCTATATCATTGTTTAGCGATAAATTTACAAAGATTTATATGTTGAGAAAAGCTCTTGTTAAGCTAAAACATATTTTTACAGTATGTAAATTGAAAAGAATAGAAAGGTGAAAAAATGATAAGTTTTAGAAATAAGATAATTATTGCACTTTTTAGTGTACTATTTTTGAGTGTCATTTTTACAAGTTCTCAGATTCAAGGACAAACATATGAATATCTCTCAACCTTAATACCAGGAGCAACTTATGAATGGCAGGTTACTACTCTAACAACCACGGGTTCTATTGGTACATCATTCCTAGCTTTTGGAAATGAATCTCTGGAACCAGGAGATTTTTTTTCAATAAAGATAATCGATGATGTAAACAATGTAACTGGAGGAGATCCAAATGAATTACTTAATCCCCTTAATGTTTGGGCAGAATTTTATTTAAATGGCATCTATAAAACAAACGATACAAGCCAAATAGGGATACTTGATTTAGGTTGGACAACGTTTTCATATATTGATTTTCTGCAACCTACAATCTATACAAATTCTACAGGAAATTATAGCTATATTGAAGTTTTACACGAGAATTTTGCAAACGTCAAATATGAAGAAAGAACTGAAGTCAATTACTATGGGTATTATGAGAGTGATTTCTTGAAATACAAACAATCATCATCTATAACCTCGAAAACTTGGACAATCAAAATGCAAATGCATGAAGATTATAAGGAAGATGATTTTGTTGACCCAGAAAATTGGCAAAAGGAAGAAACAACTACTGATCGAACAGTAGAAATACGTTTTAATGTTGACACAGGATTAGTTGTATATCTATTCTATGAGTATCTATGGCATAATATAAGACAAGTAGAAGGTTCTACTGATGATGATACCAATAGTATTACTTTACTAATTGAAAGTACTCAACTTCCAACAGCAGCACCATTCAATTATGGTTATGCTTTGATGGGAATAATCACAATATGTTTTGTTCTTTACATTAGGAGAAGAAGAAAATAATCTTCTTTTTTCATTTTTTATATAATCAATTCTTCTTTGTTCTTTGTCTCACTATTATTTTTTGAGCTGAATAATGGTAGGAGTATTCCAGAAATTGCTATAATTGTAAGACCAATCCATTGAAGAACGGTAGGACGCTCACTGAGAAAAATAACTGCTAGAATTGTAATTTGTACAAGCATAGTGTTGTTAATTATTGAAATCTCTACAGCAGCAAGTTTTTGCATAGCATGATTCCATAAAGTAAAAGCAAAAGCTGTATTAACTATACTTAACCATAAGATATAGCCTATTGATAGCAGAGAAAGTTTTGGAATATCTTCTGTTGTTAATCCCACAATTAACAAAACGATGGATCCAACTAGCATACTTGTTGATGTTACTATCAAAGGATTGAGTTCTTGTGATTTGTTTATAGAACGCCCCATAATAGCCGATAATGCATTAGCTAATACACCAATTATTACAATAACTAATGCCAAAATCCCCATAGTGGTAAGATCTAGATTTATTGACTTAAAGAAATACAAAAATGCACCTAAAAGTGCGATTATAACAACAAGTATTTGGAGCTTAGAAGGTTTTTCTTTGATTAGAAAAATCGCTAAAATTAACACAAGTATAGGACTGAAACTTAATAACATGCTTACTGTTATTGCACGTTGGTAAAGTAAACCAAAAAACTGAGCACCTTGAGTTATTGTATAGAAAATAAGACCATACAAAACTAGTTTTAACCACCAGCGACGGTTAATGGTTTTTAGAATCTTTCTTTGTTTGGAAGATATTAGTACAGCTGAAAATAATATTAGAGAAGCAGAGATATATCTTAATCCTGCAAAAGTAATTGGTGGAATTTCTTCTTTTTCTAAACCAAATTTAATTATTGGCCAGGAAGAAGACCACAATAAAGTAACAAAAAATGCTTGGAAGATGGAAAATGGACGAGTTTGAATTATTTGTTGAATACGACTAATGAACATCCTATTTTTCATCTTAATTGTACAATTAGAACCTTAAAGTTATTAGTCTTTATCCGTCATAGGACGTGTTGATATTAAATATAAGAAGAAATCAAAGATTTTGATAGTTAGACCCCGGTTCTATTTTACAGGATATATAAAAGAGCTAAAGCCATTCCTTAATTTTTTTAACAATAAATGAGAAATATATATCATGCAAAGTAATTATGTAGCTAGGCATAGTCTTCATAAAATAGGTGTGGGAGGTCTTTGTATTTATGGTAACTGTATTCTTTTTGTTAAACACATTTATGGAATCAGTAAAGGCAAATGGACTCTTCCAGGAGGATTTTTAGAAATGGGGGAGACACTCACTCAATCTATTGAAAGAGAAGTATTAGAAGAAACAGGTGTTAATACAAGAGCAAAAGAAATGTTTGTAACTAGGTATATGGTAAATGAAAAAATAGGAAAAGGATTGATTTCAGATCTGTACATTGTTTTCACACTTGAATATATAAACGGAGAACCTAAAGCTGATATGACTGAAATTTCTGATGCACAGTTTATACCTATAGCTGAATTAGATAAGCACGATATTTCTGAATTAAGTAAATATATTGTGAGTATGAATTTGGATAAATCTAAATTTAACTTACTACCTTATCAACCAAGTACTGAAATAGAAGAGACTTTGAATATTAAAGAATATCAATTATTCGGTTAAAGTTTAACTTTTAATTTTTCATCACAATTTATAGAATTCATTTCGAAAAGAGTAAAAATAAATAAAATGAGAGTTTTCCTAAGCTAAAATCAAGTTATCGCAAGTGAAAACAAGCCAAACTCTATTTTTTTAAAAGATAAGTCTTTTATTCAAGTGTTCTATTCATTTATTCAATAATGCAAGAAGACATAGAAGCGGTTCTAGAAAGGCAAACGGTTCTGGGAAAGTTCTTAGATAGGATGAATTACAGAACTTTACGTTATATCTATACCTTAATGAATAATTTATTAGGTTCTATAGATCGCTTTCTTAGCTCAAATGAGGACAGCCTTTACAATTTAAGAACATCGTTACTTTCTTCTATGTCTTTGCTTGCTAGAACATTTTATCAAAGTTCAATTGTGGATTACTTACGCTCTGGAGGGAGAATAGAAAAAGAGTTCAAAGAAGAGGTTGAAAGAGCTTTCTTAAAAGGTATGAATGAAAGAGAAGTGATTATTCAAAGAATTGAGAATTTTATAGATAGATCGGTTGAGCTTCTAAAATTAAAGGAAGAAATAAACAATAAATGGCAAGACATTTACTATAGAACATCTCCTGAAATAACAACAGATCAAAACATACGCCAAAATCTATCAATGGTTTTAGAAAAACAAGATGAATACAGTAAACTACACAAATCCACTTTTTCGAAATTAGAAAGTCAGCAAATTCAAAAAGATTTAATCGACCAAATTACAGATTTATCTTTTCAAGCAATTGATTTAGCAGATAAAGCACAGATGACATTACATGAATTGCTTGATTTGTGTATTAATCCTCTAGTTACAATTTTTGAAGATGAAACTTCTAGTGCAGAAAAGATTCTTTCCCAAATTCAACTTGGAGATAAAAATAAGGAGGAAGGATTGAGTGAAGACGAAATTGGAAAACTTTGTGACGTTCTTTCTTGGGGTTTAGATGATGTAAATAATTATGATGAATTAACTACTTTAGGAAAAGAATTGCGAAATGAATTTGCTTCCTTGTTATCTGATTTTCTTGTTTTTTTAGTAGATATTGATTTAGGAATCCAGGAGCTTGAATCATTCATTCTAGAATCATCAGATAAATAAGAACAACAAAAAAGAAGAGTTTTTATTGAAAAGCACTATTTTAAGATTAATGAGTTACGATTTATTTCTAAGTAGAGATTACTTGATTTTTTCATGTGCTCACTTTGTTATTGGAGAAAATTTCTTCGAACCACTTCATGGTCATAATTATAAGATTCTTATAAACGTATATGGTGATCAAGGAAAAGACAATATGGTTATCGACTTTCGGCTTATTAAACGAATACTCGTACCCATTGTAGACAGCTTAGATCACCACATAATTGTTCCTGAAAAAAATAAATTTCTAGAAATAACTGAACAAGGAGAACAATTTATAGTAAACATTCCACACATCAACAAAGAGTATGAATTTCCTAAAACAGATATAGTTCTTCTTCCTATTGAAAACACAACTGTAGAGGAATTGAGTCATTATTTTGTTAATGTTCTTACTAATAATGAGGAATTAAAAAGAGATAATATTGATCAAGTTACTGTTACAGTTTTCGAGTATGAAGGTCAAGGTGTTACTTATGAGCTCTTTCCAGTTCGCGAATAAAACAAAATCTAATTCTACACAAAGAATATTTTTGAATACACACTAACATACTAGAATAAGATTATTTCAAAGTAATATTATCGTTTTTAATTTTGGGTAAAAAATAAAAAAATTGACATGAGTTGCACAATTATGTACTATCATATCAAAGCGAATGTTACAAGAAGTGGTAGTAACATAATGGAGAGAATATTTTGGAGTTTAACTAAAATATGAAGTGAAGGACCTGCTGTATCTTTTAGAGGATCACCAACAGTATCACCTATAACTGAAGCTTCATGAGCCTTGGAATATTTTCCTCCATTATGTCCCAACTCGATATATTTTTTAGCATTATCAAATGCTCCACCTGCATTATACATAAACATAGCAAGAATTCCTGATACTACTTTGACTGCTAAAAGATATACCGCTAAATTCCATACACCAACTATGAATCCCATCGCTATAGGAGTTACAATTCCCAATAATGTAGGTAATATCATAGCTTTCAAAGAGTTTTTCGTACTTATGTCTACACATTTTGTATAGTCAGCATTAGATTCTCCTGTAAGAATACCTGGATTTTCTTCAAATTGCCTTCTTACTTCATCTGACATTTTGAAAGCTGTTTTCCCGACAGCTTTAATAGCTAAAGCTGAGAATAAAAAGGGTATAACAGCTCCTATAAACATTGCAGCGATTGCTATTGGATTGCTTAGGTTTATAGGAATGTCATCAATATGTTCCAGAACAATTCCTTTTAAATCAGCAGCTTGAGTCAAATAAGCGAATAAAATTAATACTGCTGTTAGGATTGCAGTTGCCATAGCATAACCTTTGGTGACTGCTTTTGTAACATTCCCAACTCCATCGAGTTCTTCTAAAGAAGAACCTACTTCATCAGTTAATTCTGACATTGATGCTATTCCCTCAGCGTTGTCTGCAATTGGACCAAAAGCGTCTGAAGCCATAATAATTCCTGCGGAAATAAGAACTCCCATTACAGCAGCTGATATTCCATATATACCAACAAAACCTCCTCCTGCAATAAAATATGCAGCTACTGATACGAGACCAATAGTCACTACAGGAATTGCTGGGCTTTCTAAACCATATGCTAAACCTAAAATTAAATCTATAGCTGAACCACTTTTTGCTCCTTCAGCAATTTTCCTAGTTACCTTCCAACCAGTTGCAGTATAATATAGAACAACAAGAGCAACAATTAAAGTCAAACCCAATCCCAGTAAAAGACAATAAAAAAGTCTCATATCATGCATTAGCCAATAACATATAGGAAATAAGCCAATTATAGAAATTATACCAGAAAGACCGAAAGCAAGATATACTTTTGTTGCTGGCTTTGTTTTACTTGCTCTTATTGAAAATACACCTACAATTGAACCTATAATACCCACTGATTCAACTAATAAAGGAAATATAATAGCATTATAACCATAAACACTCACAAAAGCAATTCCTAGAATCATTGCACCGATCATATTATCAGAAAAGGATTCAAAAAGATCAGCACCTCTACCTGCACAGTCCCCAACATTGTCGCCAACTAAGTCCGCTATAGAAGCTGGATTTCTTGCATCATCTTCAGGTAAATGATGTTCAACTTTTCCTACTAAATCAGCTCCAACGTCAGCTGCTTTTGTATATATACCTCCTCCTAATTGAGCAAAAAGTGCAGCTAAACTTGCGCCTACACCAAAACCTACAAGTAGAGTTGCATCATCTCCAAAAATTAAAAAAAGTGAACCCACACCAATTAATCCTAATCCTACTATTGATAAACCAGTGACAGCTCCTCCCCTAAATGCGACAACAACAGCTTTTTTTCCACTTTGTCTAGCCACATTAGCGGTTCTAACATTGGTTCTAACAGCAAGACTCATTCCTATAAAAGCAGCTAAAAGAGAAATTATAGCTCCTATTACAAAACTCACAGCGATTTGCCATTTTAGAATAAAGCCAAGAAGTATAGCTAATCCGACAATAAAGAAGCTAATTGTTAAAAATTCCCTCCTCATAAAAGCATTAGCTCCTGTTCTTATAAAACTTGCAACTTCCTTCATCCTAACAGTACCTTCATCAATCCTTAGCACTAAGTAAATGAGAATACACACTATTAGCATTGAAAAGATTCCGACTATAATTGAAATGTACGCGAGATCCATCATATCACGTATTGATTAGAAAAACATTTAATATTTAAATTTTTTTAATGTTTTTTTCACCGATTAATGTATTGTTAAAATTAAAAGTATTATAATTAGACGATAATAATAGTAATTTAATTATAAAAATAAAGGGTGTATTTTAAGTAAGATAACATTTCGATAAGTATAAATTGGTTGTTATAACTTCTCGTTTTCTTTTATATTTAGTAGTGTTTATAGTAAAAATAGTTAAGCGTTTAAAGACGAGATAAGAAGATAACTGCCATATCGCATTTTAGTAAAAATTCAAGTAAACTTCGAAAAAATAAAAGAGCAACAAACAATTCCAAATAATTGCACAAGTATTGAAAGATTAATATACTTTTTACTCTCAATTGCTCATCGTAAATTCAAATGAAACGATTTAAGCCCCGAATTCTTGAACTCCCTCCATACGCAAAAAAATGGTTACTTCTAGATTTTCTAGGGATTTTAGCTGGAATAGCTGGAGGATTTGGAGCTATTTTATTCCGGGAAATGATAAAATATGTACATATCTTGTTTTTTGAGTATATTTTACCTCTTATAACTATTCAAGTAGGTAATGTTAATTTAGGCTACATAATATTACCAATTTTAGGTGGATTGATAGTAGGACCTTTGATAATGCGTTTTGCTCGGGAAACTAAAGGTCATGGAGTTCCAGAAGTTTTAGAATCAGTTGTTCTACGAGGTGGAGATATTCGAAAACGAGTTGCATTTTTTAAAATTGCGGTTTCTTCTATAACAATTGGCTCAGGAGGTAGTGCAGGTCGTGAAGGACCTATTGCTCAAATAGGTTCTACAATTGGATCGTATCTTGGACAATTGTTTAAACTCGAACCTAAACATAAAAAACTATTGGTTGTTTGTGGGCTCTCTGCTGGAATTGCAGCAACATTCAATGCCCCATTAGGTGGAGCTCTTTTTGGATTGGAAGTACTTCTTCGAGGAATTGGTCTCTTTAATGCGATGCCAGTAATCCTAGCTTCAATTGTTGGCGTTGCAATCTCTAATGTATTCTTGGGGAGAGAACCAGCTTTTGAAATTCTTAATAATTTGGCTTCATGGACACCACAAGAGTTACCTATTTATCTTCTTCTAGGTTTAGTTTTTGGAGTAATATCATTTGTTTGGGTAAAGGTATTTTATAGTTTTGAAGGTTTATTTGAAAAGATAAAAGTACCAGATAGCATAAAACCAGCAATTGGGGGACTTTTTACAGGTATTATTATTATGTTTTTTCCCACTTATGGAATAGCAGGAGTAGGATATGATGGCATAAATCAAGCATTAGCAGGAAGTCTAGCCATCGGATTGGTTTTCCTTCTTGCTTTAATGAAAGTTATAGCGACTTCGTTTTCAATTGGCTCAGGAGGGAGTGGAGGCATTTTTGCTCCGAGTCTTTATATTGGTGGTATGCTTGGAATAGGGGTGGGGAGTCTCTTTAAGTTAGCTTTTCCTTCACTAATTCAGTACTCTTATACTTATGGCCTAGCAGGGATGGCAGCTTTATTTGCAGGAGCAGCACAAGCTCCTTTGAATGTTATTATTATGATTCCTGAAATGTCTAATGATTACTATTTAATACCACCAATTATGCTTGCATCAATTTCCAGTTTTTTTATTGCTTGGTTGCTAATGAAAGGAGATTCTATTTACACAATCAAACTTAAAAGAAGGGGAATAGATATTCGAATGGATCGTCCATATATTATGGACCTTGTCAAAGTAGAAGAAGTTATGACAGAGGATGTTGTGACTATTCCTGCAGAATTACCTGCTTCTGTTGTTGAGCTTTATTATTTAGAACACAAACATGCTGGTTATCCAGTCATTTTTGAAGGAAAATTATTGGGAATTGTAACGATAAACGATTTACCTCCAGATAAAGAGGATGCTAAGAACATTACGGTAGGTGATATTACTTCAAGTTTTATAACAACTGCGTACCCTGATGAAACAATTCATTCAGTCTTAGAAAAAATGAATAGGAACAAAATTGGAAGAGTCCCTGTTGTAAAACGGGAAAATGTTAAAGCTATTGTTGGTATAATTTCTAGACATGACATTATGCAAGCATATGAGATAGCTTTGAAAAAAACAGATGAGCAAACGACGATATAACAACAAATCACTTATTCAAAATTCAAAAATATTTCATAGTAAAAATATTATTTTAGACCTTTATTTCTTTTTTTATATTCATATTTACTTCCTGAAAAAATCGATTTTTTGACCGCTATTTGTACACCAGTTTATAACAGATTTTGCAATTAAAAATTTCTTTAATTTCTTCTCTTTCTTAATTTTGTCTAATGAGTAAGTTTTTGAGAATTTGCCAACTAATGGACCAAAATCATATCCTAATAAGTAAATTCTTCTTGCAGATAGAGAAGTTGAAAGGCAAATTTCTCGATCCCCATCAGTAAAACCAAGAAAATTATAGGAACCTTGTATAGGATACGTTTGTGTAGTAATAATAAATTTTCCATTGCATATTGAAGACATATTTTTCATTACAATGTCTATATTGTCACAATGTACATGTACTGCTAAAATTGCTCCTTCATTTTGAGCTTTTAGCTGATCAAGGATTTTCCCATCTAAATCTGTTACAATAATTTTTGGTACTATACCACATGACATAGCATAAGTTGTTGCTCCATCTGCACTGAGTAGAACATTATCTTTATTTTCAGTATTTAGTACATAATCATCAAATTCTGTTTTCAAATTGTTTCCAGCACCTAATGCATATATGTCCCTATTATGAATTATCTTTTTAATCTCTTCTTGAGAACAATTGCTTTTATATTCCTTGATAACAGTATTTAATGCTCTTACATCTTCTTCTAAAATAATATCTAAATAGTTACAAATTGTTGGATACCAATATTTCAACCAAATATCTAATGTAAAATCATACGTTTCATATTTTTTAAAAGGTGATCCTTTGGTATTAAACTTCATTCAAAATATCCTCTATTGTAACCTTATTTTTTTGCTTAATTTTAATGAGTTCTTCTTCATAAAAATTTTCTATGTCAATAAAACTAATAACTCCAAGTATCTTCTTTTGATTACTAGGTTCTACAACAGGCAAATATTCAATTCTGTATTCTGTTAATTTATCAAATGCTGAAGAAAGTTTTTCATTGGGATATACACAAATTAAGTCTTTAGTCATAGCCTCATGAACATATTTTTTTCCCTTAAAAATTCCATTATGAAAATCACTAGTACTTATAATACCACATAATTCTCCATTTTCATCTACAACTGTGAGAGCACTTCTCCTATTAGATGCAAGTAAAGAAAAGGTTTCCTCAAGTAAATCACTTTCTTTAATATTTGGGGCATTTTTATCCATTGCTTCTTTCACTGTGATTAATTCAAGAATATCTGTATTTTGTATAGTTCTTCTTAAAATTACTTCTTTGCTTTGAATTTGCCCCTTATACAAACTGAAGTCTAGAGAAAACAGGAAAGCTACTGCATTAGAAAGAATTATAGGAATAATTAGATTTGGAAAACCAACTATTTCCAAAACCAAAATCATAGAAGCTATAGGTGTTTTAGTCGTAGCAGTGTGCATTGCAGACATTCCGATAACCATCATTGCAATAGCTACTTCCTCAGGAAATTGGAACAAAGTTGCATACATAAACCCTAAAGCTGCACCAGTTACAAGTGATGGTCCCATAACACCAGCACTATTTCCAAATCCAATACAGGTAGATGTGACCAATATCTTCCCAAGAAGTAGAGCTAATATCACTGTAAAACTTATTGAACCATAATTATCAAGTAAAGTAGTTATAGATCTAAATCCTGTTCCAGACAGTGTAACCACACCTGGAAGATTTGAAGGTTCAAAATAGAATTTATCAATAAGAAAAACAATAACTGCAGTTATTAACATACCTATAACAGGTAACAAGAAAGCTTTGAGATATTTTTCTAACTTTTTGGAAAGCAACTTAAATAATAAAGAAAATCCTATACCTAAAATGCCTGCAATAAGACCGATGAAAATGAAATGATGAGCATATTTGATTATTTCTCCTCCATAATCAGTTGAAATTGGACTAAGATAAATGGGTTGAGCAGAAAAATTTCTTATGGCGTTAAGTATAGCATCATAAACCAAGAAGGAAATCCCACTTGAAACAAGTGCAGGTAAGAAAACTGTTTCATCTAAATCGTGTTTATAAGGAACCTCAGATGCAAAAACAGTTCCCCCCAAAGGAGCTCTGAATACTGCTGCTGTACATGCAGCAGCTCCAATAGTTATAGCGTGCATTTCATCCTCTTTAGTCATACCTAACTTATCTCCTATTACAGAAGAAGCAGTACTACCAAGAGTAACAGCAGGACCTTCTCTTCCAGCTGGAGCAGATACACTTAGAGTAAGAACACTTGTTACAAATTTAGTGAGTAAAGTTCTAGGTTTAAGGGGAGTGGAAGTGTTTTTATGAGCTAGTACATAAGACATCCCTGCACCTTTTACTTCTGTGAACCCACGATATAGTAAAAACGAAGTAAACCCTCCAACAAGTGGAAAGAATACAAAATATTTCACCTCTGAAGGAAGAAAATCAATCCACACTTGTAAATTAACAATTAAACTTGTAAATAACGCCATCAATACTCCACATATTCCTCCAATAAGTAGTGCAAAAGGAAACCATTTCTTAGCATATTTCCAGTATTTAATTAATTGAATTGAAAACTGCTGTTTAAAGGTCGAAACTTTATCTGAAGAGATGGATTCTTTTTTATTCACATTATATCAATATCTTTTAGAATTTTAACTTTATTTGTTCTAAAATGTAAATAATGATTTTAGTTTTATATGAAGAGTTTAAGTCTTTTCAAACAAAAATTGATAAGTATTTTAACAAATAGTCAAATATAAGAAGACATTGAAAGATTTATACAAAAAGAAGAATCAAAGCTGAATGATGGAATGGAAATGAAACATAATAGATTGCTTAAAAAGAAAATATCAATTTTGTTAAATGGATCTCTTATAATAGCAATAGTTCTATTCTCTCTAATATCTGTACATTCCCAGAATTTGAACGTAGTTGAGGATAGTCTGTCAAAGACAATACATCAATCTTTACAGGATGATTTTAGTAGAGAGATGATTTTTCCATATATTTACGATTATATCACAGAGCCTTATGTTCTTGATTTCGGTAAAGACATGATTCTGGAAACTGTAGTAGTTGCAACCTTAGTATCTGGATCAAGTAGGATTTATCTAGTCAGAAATGAACAAATTGTTAGTGGTTGGCCAGTTGAACTACCAGTAGAGATGAATGATATTGAAATTGTGGGTGAAATTGGTTTAAATGGAGGAACTGAACCTGCCATAGTATTTTGCTGGGAGAATGCTACAAGTATTGATAAAGTTACAACATATTTTTTTGCCATCAAAGCTGATGGTAATATTGATTCAACTTATGGATTTGATCTTAATGGTTCATTTTTTGATGATATTATATTTGAAGACATAAATAATGATGATGAGAAAGAATATGTTCTAATAAGAAGCGACGAGTATGTTTTCTATTTAGATCAAAATGGTAACAATATAACAAATTGGCCAATTCATATAGGCGAAACAATTACTTTTAACAAACCTGTAGTGGAAGACATTTCAGGTGATGATAAAGGAGATATTATTGTTGTTTCTGATAAAGGACTAGTTTTTGCATGGCATCAAAATGGTACAATAATTGATGGTTTTCCTTTTCGAATGCCAATGAATGATTATAATCCAATAGAACATGGAGAGCAATTTAGAGAAAAACCAATTATTGCAGATTTAAATGATGATGGAAAAAAAGAGCTAGCTATGGCATCAACGTTGAATTATTTATACGTAGTGACTTTGGAACCACCTAATAATGAAACGTGGGAAATCGAACTAACAGAAAATTCCTATTATTTTGATGGTACAGCGTTTGATATTAACAATGATGGCCGTAAAGAAATAGTACATGTCTTAAGTGGGGGGGTGCTGGCATTTAGATTAGAAGGAACTTTAGAACAAATGTTCTACTATCCAGGAGGTGGGGGGATATTTAGGTCTCCAGCAATAGCTGATATTGATAGGGATAACAGAGCAGAGATTGTTGTTTCACCTTATATAAACACATATGTTGTAAATGATGATGGGAGCTTTCTCAAAGAGTATCAGAGATATTCCACTAGTTATGATACATCTCCTCTAATCTATGATTTCGATAATGATAAAGAAATTGAAATCATTCAATTAACTTTCAAAGGAGCGCTTTACATATTTGAAACAAATGATTTTGGATTTGCTCCGTGGATCTATAGATTAGGATCGACAACAAATTCTGTAAACAAAGACTCAGATGAAGACGGTCTTTGGGATTATGAAGAAGAGATTATTGGGACAGATAAATATCTCAAGGATACGGATGGGGACACAGCATCAGATGGATTAGAAGTTAATCAATATGCTTTAGATCCTTTAACTCCAGACATCGATTCAGACAGTGACTCTGATGGACTTTCTAATGTTGATGAAGTAGAGATGTACGGTTCGGATCCCCTAAATCCCGACACTGACGGGGACACTTTAAATGATGGAGAGGAAGTTTCTGTTTATTTCACTAATCCTAATAAGCAAGATTCAGATAATGATGGGTTGCCTGATAATTATGAGGTTTTGTACAGTGTATTAGACCCTAATGATCCTACAGATGCAATAGAAGATCCTGATGAAGACAATCTTAATAACAGAGACGAAAGAAGCTGGGGTACTAATCCTGAAAATCCTGATACTGATGGCGACGGTCTTTTGGATGGGGATGAGGCTACGAAGTACTTTACAGATCCGAACAATCCTAACGATGCAGATACAGATCATGATGGTGATGGACTTACAACTGTAGAAGAGGTTGACATCTACTTAACTAACCCTACGATGCCAGATACTGACGGTGATGGCTATTCTGATGGCGAAGAAGTAAGAAGAGGATCAGATCCACTTGACCCAGAAAGCATTCCAACAGGCAGGACATCTTTCCCCCAATTAAGTATAGTTTTTCTTTCTTTGGTTTTCATTTTAGGAATTTACAAATTATTAAATAGAAGGAGAAATAAGTAGGAGTAATATCTAATGAAATGCCCATATTGTGGTTATACAAAGGCTAAAAACACAGGAGATAATATTCGCTCTTATTCATGCCCAAGGTGTGATTATCCCTTTGAAGTATCATTAGGCGATGTTATTATTGAAAAGGCATTATCTATTCCTTTCTCCACTTTTATTTACACACCAATAATATTCACAATAAACTATTTTATAGC
>JBHLQZ010000014.1:0-16893 GCA_048883065.1 Candidatus Thorarchaeota archaeon
AAATATTAGATAATAAAAAGTTTAAACCAAGGGAGGGTAAAAAAACAGATGCAGCACATCCTGCAATTCATCCTACTGGTAATAAACCGGAGGTAAATCTTCATGCTAATGAACAAAAATTATACGATTTAATCGTTAAACGATATCTCTCTGTTTTTGGCAGGAACGCTTCAATTGAAAGAAGTAGAATAAAGATAGATGTTAATAACCACAAATTTGAGGTTAGAGGAAGTCAAATTTTAGATGAAGGTTGGATTAAATATTATAAACCATATTATTCACTTGAAGAACAATTATTACCAGAAATCAAAATAGGTAGTGAGATAAAATTCAAATTTATTGATGCAAAAGAGCGTTTCACGTCTCCTCCATACCGTTATAATGAATCAACACTTCTTAAGAAAATGGAAGACGAAAAAATCGGAACCAAAGCTACAAGAGCAGGAATAATTCAAACTTTGTTTGATAGGGGTTATGTTAAAGGTAAAGTAATAGAATCTACACCTTTGGGAAACGCAGTAGTTAGAGTTTTGAAAAACGAGTATCCAATACTAGTAAAATCTGAAATGACGCGAAATTTAGAGAACCTAATGGAGAAAGTTCAAGAAGAAAAAAGCGCGGTAGAGAATATTATCCTAGAGATAAAAAAAGAACTGAAGGAAATGCTAGTTTTATTTCATAAAAAGGAAGCTGAAATAGGTTTATCACTTTATGAGGATCTTCAAAGAACAGAAAAATCAGATTTACTAACTATTGGTAGATGTTCAGAATGTAAAAAAGGAGAATTAAGAGTTATCAAATCCCGAAAAACAGGAAAGAGATTTATTGCTTGTTCTTCATATTTTGATAAATCAATTAATTGCACTGTTACATATCCTTTACCTGGTACAGGTATTATCAAACGAACTTCAAAAACATGCCCTCACGATGGTTTGCCTCTAATTGAGTGGAGTAAAGGAAAGCTTAGAAAGATAATATGCATATCTCCAGAATGCCCGTCGAAAAAGGAGAAAGTGAAAAATGAAATCGAGAAATAATAATCTTAAATGTCCTATTTGTAAGAGAGATAAAAAGCTCCCTCAACAGAAATATTGCGTAACTCATAATGAAGCAAAAGAAAAACTGCAAAACGGATATGAATCGTGGTTAAAAGCGTATAATATTCTTTCGTGGGAAGATTATTTACAACAATTATTATCTCTAGAAGGAGGAGTGGGGAATCTTATTAGAGATGTAGTTGAATATGAACTTTATTTCAAGCAAAATTAATAGAACAGTCTAACAAGAAATTTAGTTTTTCATAAACATTTATCTTATTAGGAAAACAAAGCTGTGTGAATTTGTTCTTTTTCAGGCAATCCTTCGATTTTTATTTTGCCTACTAAAATTGTTGGAATAGAAGATATATTTAACTGATTCTTGAGTTTTATATTCACACTTTTATACTGAAAAAGACCATCATATTCATCTAGGACTGTCTTAAGTATATTCTCAGCTGCGCTGCAATATGGACAGTCTTCTGCAGTATACAATACAATTTCTTTCATTCCATACATGTTCCTAATTTTAATATTAAAAAATCAACAAAAATTTTGGGACTAGCGTGAATGACATGCGAATATTACACTTACGATTTTAACTAGTTTAATCATATTCTAAATTGAATCACAAGAACAAGGATTACTATTACACTTCGGACAAATTTCATCATACTTCTCTTTAAAAGCTGAAGAAACATCTATGTTCAAGATATTTGCTATACTTAAGGTCCATGCAATTATGTCTACAATTTCTTCTTCTATTTTTTCTTCATCCTCTAGAAGAACTGACTCAGCTAATTCTCCCACCTCTTCCATTAATTTGAGTACTGTTTTTTCAATACCTCTTTTACTATCTTTATCCAAATATAACTTCTTCATTAATTCTTGAGATTCCTTAATAATTCTCACCCTCATAAATAAACAAAATTTTCATACTTGAGGAGCTGTGTAGAAGATATTTCCTATAATAACTGCTATAATTAGGACAACACTAAAAATTACAACATACCAAGGGCCTATTTTAACGCCAGGTAAATCCTCATCATAGTATCTCATCAATCCTGCTCCTGTTGCAGGCATTGGACTAGTGTCTCTTCTCTTCTTTTTCTGAGAACTGCTCATTATTATCAAAAATCCCTTATAACTAAACTATATATTATTTTTCATCAATCACTTTTGTTACATATAATTAAATTAGTTAATAAATAATGGAAGTGGCGACCCCGACGCGATTCGAACGCGCGACCACCAACTTTCTTCAATAAATTTGAATTTAGAAGGCTGGTGCTCTATCCAGCTGAGCTACGGGGTCATTGCAAGACTTATCTTCCTTCATGATATTTAAATCTTAAACTTTTTGATGTAAGGATTCTTTTTATTCTGTATTCGAAAATTATATATTTGTTTACCAAATCAAAAAATGCTTATGGATTCTTCAGAGCAACTTAGCAAGTTAATCTTGGCAGGATATCAATTAACTCCAGAAGCTTATAATTATCTGGTTTCTTTAGATAATATAGAGGAGATAATTGAAAAAATATTATCATCTAAAATTCAAACAGTTATCTTGTCCTTACCTGATATTAAAAACATTTTAGATCAGCTAGAACCAAAGAAAAAAGAAAAAATTATTGTTACTGAAGAATCTAAAAAGGAAGAAGAAATTGTTGAAAAAAAAGAATCAAAAATTAAAGAATTAGAAACTGAAGAGAAAAAACCACCAAAAACCAGCCCCAGAAAGGAAAAATATGTAACTGATTTAGAAGTAATCTCCTCTCCAAAGATTTCAAAATCTGCTGGAACAATAAATGATTTTCAACAATATTTCGAGAGTCGGTTCCTAACCATAAGCAAAATGTTTCTAAATAGACAATATGTTGAGAATAGAGTTAGTATTTCATCTCTTCATCCAAATAAAAGTAAAGATGATGTATCACTTGTTGCAATGGTGCTTTCAAGAAGGAAAACATCTCGTGGTAATTATATTCTTGAGTTAGATGATCAAAATGGTAAAATAACAGCTATTATAAGTTCTAGCAGTAAAAATTTTGAATTAATAAAAAAAGCTAAAAACATTCTAGAAGACTCTGTTTTATGTTTTTCTGGAGATTGGAAAGGATATGGGAGTAAAAGTAAACTAGAAATCAAAGATGTTTATTGGCCTGATATCCCATATGATCATAAGACAAACAAATCCTATGAAGATCCATTTGCACTTTTTATTTCAGATGTTCATGTAGGATCAAGGAATTTTGCTGAAAATCTTTTCTCAAAATTAATAAAATTCCTAAATGGTAAACTTGAATCAAAGAAATGGAATGAAGCAGGAGAACGTGTTAAGTATTTATTTGTAGCAGGCGATGTAGTTGATGGAGTAGGTATCTATCCAGGACAAGAAGAGGACCTTCTTCAAGAAAATATTCATCTTCAATATCTTCTTTCTGCTGCTTTTTTTGAGAAAATACGTAGTGATGTTGAGATAATTATAATCCCTGGAAATCACGATGCTGCGAGAGCAGCTGAACCACAAACACCCATACAAGAAGATTTTGCACCTGAATTATATGCATTAGATAATGTTCATCTATTGGGTAGTCCTGCATATGTTAAAGCACATAATGTAGAAGTGTTAATGTCTCATGGTAATTCAATTTTAGACATAAATTCTGCAATAGTTGACATATCCCATGAAACATCCATACCTGCAATGATAGAAATGCTTAGAAATCGCCATTTAGTTCCTATCTATGGCAAAAGAACTTCTATTGCTCCAGAGCCTTTTGATCAATTAGTGATATCGAGAATCCCTGATGTTTTTCATACTGGTCACACACATATTTCTGGAGATGAGAATTATAGAGGTGTAACTCTTATTAATTCAGGAACATTTCAATTTCAAACAGATTATCAGAAAAGCATGAATATAAATCCTACAACAGGTAAAACTTGTATTGTAAATCTTCAAACCTTAGATAGAACCCCTATGGATTTTAAATTGATATCATAAAGCAATTGGAAAATGTTATAGATGAGGTATTATTCCATTGGCATATCATCATCTTCGATTTGAACGTATGATAAGATGTCTGCTATTTGTGGTGCATGATTTGAAAGAACAGCAATTGCATTTTTGAATTCCTCTATATCGCTAGTTCCTCCAACTAAATGAAAATCACCTATAGATTTCAAGATTAAAAAACCATTTTTTCCTCGAACCATTACATCATTTATTGGAGCAAAATTCAATCTCTCTAGCGCTAATCTTGCAGCTGCAACAAGGGCTGCTCCAATTGCAGATAATTCTGTTGAATTTGCTCTTTTATCACCAGCATAAAAAGCAATTCTATCTCCCGTAGCTGTTAAAACAGCTAAAGCTTCCAGTTTTGCTTCTTGGGTTATGTCTTTCAACTCTTTAGCTAAAGCATAAGCAATCTTTCTCTCAAGTCTCATTTGTATCTAAACAATTTAGTCTGAAATATGTTAATTAACTTTACTATAATTTTCGTAATATAATATTTTATTTATAAAAAAGCACTATTCATAAGTAATATTTTTAAACGCATTTCTTTATCTCACTTCAAATAAAATCTTAACTAGTTTCGTAGATTGATAATATAGGTGAATTGATTGTCTAGTGGTACAGGGTTAACCGGTATATTAAGTAGAATGTGGAAAAAGATAGTAGATCACTTTGAAGATTATGAAATCAAGAGAGAAACGCTATTAAACAGAATAAGCTTTTTACTTATCCTTGCAATAGGAATTACAATTAGATTGCTTACTGTTATGAGAGGTTACGATACTCTGATAAAAGCATTCGATCCCTATGTTCAACTAGTTAGTACTGAATATATAAGTCAGAATGGATTTATTGAGTTTGTTCATTGGTTTAAATCAGATTCTTGGTATCCTTACGGCTTTTACACTGGAAAATTGTTATACTGGGGAGTGCCAACTAGTGCTATTGTAATCCATGGTTTTCTAAGCCTTCTTTCAATAAATGTTTCAATCCAACTAGTTGCCTTTTATAGTCCAGTTTTCTATGGAGCACTAACAATAATAGCTTCATATTTCCTTGGGAAAGAAGCTGTAAGTACTAGAACAGGTCTCTTTACAGCTTTCTTTATGTCAATCTCTCCAGCATTTGTTTCAAGAAGTACAGCGGGTTTCTTTGATAACGAATCAATAGGGATTCTTTTTACGGTTTTAACATTATTTTTCTTTATTCGTGCAATCAAAAGAGGGGGGACATTATCAGCTTTTGGAGCAGGTATAAGTCTTGGTTTCTTAATTGCAAGTTGGGGTGCATATCGATACGTCTTAGATTTGCTCCCTCTAGCAGTGTTTTTCTTAGTGATAACAAGAAAATTGACTTATAAACTCATAAAAGCATATACTATTACAATTGTTACAGCTTTAAGTATAGGTTTTCTACTCCCTAGAGTCATAGCAAATCAATTCTTTAACATCGATGTAATGATTCCTGTATTGATGATAGGTTTTCTAATAGTAGTTGGTATTATTCAAAATCTTTCACAGAGTTTAAGTGAAAAGACGTTTAAACAAGTCTTAATTATTGGTGCTTTAACAATATTTGTTCTCTTAATAATACTAGTAACTGTTTTTCTTTCATTAGGTATATTTACAAACATAGCAACCAAATTCTGGGCTGTTATTTTACCTGGCGGAAGAGATGCAATACCCATTATAGCTTCAGTAAGCGAACATCAACCCATGACATGGGCTGAACTTTTTATGAATCTCCACATTATGACTTTTCTTATCCCTTTGGGTTTATATTATTGTTTGAAAAAACTAACAGACATTAACATACTAATTATTGTATGGGGAATTACAACAATTTACTTCTCTGGATCAATGGTTCGATTAGCTTTATTACTTGCACCCGCAGCAGCTTTAATTAGTGCCATTGCAATCGATAAGCTTCTTTACACATATTCGCTCAGTGCTCATGGTAAAATTGCTTTAACAAAAAGAAAAATACGTTTGACAAAATCAATAGGAAGAGATGAAGCAATAATAGCGTATGTTGTCGTATTTGGATTACTAATTGCTTTTTCAGTTCATAGTCTAAATATGGCAGATCAATTCTCAAGATCAGAAATGGCTCCAGTGCTTTTTTACCCAAAACCTGGTTTTCCAATGGGCGATTGGCAAGAATCCTTGGAATGGATAAGAAATCAAGCAAAATTAGATGGAATTGTTGAAAATAGTCCTACGATAGTTTTAAGTTGGTGGGATTATGGGTACTGGATTACGAACTATGGTAATGCAACGTCACTTGTAGATAATGCTACAACGAATAGTTCTCAAATAGGAACCGTAGGCACTATGCTTATGTGGAATTTTGAAGAATCTGTTAAACTTATGTACAAATATAATGTAAAATACGTTCTTGTAAATTCTCAAGCTGGTATTCCTGGCTTAGGTTCCGATTTGGGAAAAGCCATATGGTGTATAAGGATCGCAGAATCAACAGTATCAAGGTATGGAATTACAGAAGAAGCCTATTATGGTTTAGATGAAGAGAAAAGATATTACCAGTACAGGGAACCTTTCTATTCCTCCGTTCTCTACAGGTTATGTGCTTATGATTCCGAAACTGGTTTCGCTTGGGATTCAGGTACTACTGGAACACCAACTAGTAGCGATCCTGGACTTCTAAGGCTTGCTTCGGACTATCCAGTTTACGATTTAAAAGGTAGTGATGGAGTGACATATTTTAGAGAAGTGTTCAGAAGTTATGGACTAGCTGATTCTCTTGAAAATGCTCGTAAATATCCACTAGTTAGGATATATGAAGTATTATATCCTGAAAACATCGCTCAACTATCTGCGGAATTAAACAGTTTGTATCCTTTAAGCAGCAGTTCTGAATAACTGCTGTATTTATTTTATTAATTCATTAATGCAAGTAATATGGTTTTAAAAACGAAATTGTTTTTGTCTACTTCTATAATCTATGTAATATAAAAATAAATGAAAAACAACCAAACCAAAATGCTTTTAATAATTCAACTAGGGGAATTATTAAAATACAACCCAGATATTAGTATTCTAATAAAAAAAGGTGTAGAAAAAATGAGCTCAAAAGAAAAACCTCACTTGAATTTAGTAATCATAGGTCACGTTGACCACGGAAAATCTACAATGACTGGTCATTTATTGTATCTCTGTGGTAGTGTGTCAGATAGAGACATACAAAAATTCGAAAAAGAAGCTGAATTAATCGGACGAGGTAGTTTCAAATTTGCTTGGGTTTTAGACAAGCTGAAAGAAGAGCGAGAAAGAGGTGTAACTATCGATCTTGCATTCTATAAATTTGAAACTAAAAAACATTATTTCACCATCATTGATGCTCCTGGACATCGTGACTTTGTGAAGAACATGATTACAGGAACCTCACAAGCTGATGCCGCTATATTGGTTGTCAGTGCAGGAACTGGTGAATTTGAAGCAGGAATTAGTACAACAGGGCAAACAAGAGAGCATGCTTTACTAGCAAAAACATTAGGTGTTGACCAAGTAGTAGTTGCAGTAAATAAAATGGATCTTGCTAATTATAAGAAAGAACGTTTTGATGAAATTAAAGACGAAATGGAAAGAAACCTTAAACTTTTTGGTTTTGATATGAGTAAAGTATCATTTGTTCCAGCTAGCGGAATGAAGGGTGATAATCTAAGTGAAAAACCTACAGAGATGCCATGGTATGACGGTCCTACCGTTCTTGAAGCTTTAGATACATTCGATGTTCCACCAAAGCCTATTGATAAACCATTAAGGTTACCTGTACAAGATGTTTATACCATCACTGGTATTGGTACAGTTCCAGTTGGACGTGTTGAGACAGGTGTTTTAAAACCAAAAGAAGAAGTTATTTTCCAACCAACTGGCAAAAAAGCTGCTGTTATGTCAATTGAAATGCACCATGAAACTATTCCCGAAGCAATCCCAGGTGATAATATTGGTTTTAGTTGCAAGGGTCTATCAAAGAAAGATGTTCGTCGTGGAGATGTTGTAGGTCATGTGTCAAAACCACCTACAATTGCAGAACAATTTACAGCAACAGTACAAGTAATTAGACATCCTTCAGTAATTGCAGTAAATTATACTCCTGTTATACACTGTGGAACAGCTCAAGTTGCAACCAGATTTGCAGAGTTGAAATCAAAAACAACAAAAGGAACAAAAACTGATAATCCTGATGTGCTCAAAAATGGTGACACTGCAGAAGTAGTGCTTATTCCTACCCGTGACATGGTTATCGAAAAATATGAGGACGTACCTCCATTGGGACGTTTCGCCATAAGAGATATGGGACAGACAGTTGCTGTTGGTATTGTAAAAAACGTAAAGGCAAAATAATTATTTTTTTCTTCTTTAATTTTTCTTTTTATTGTTTTATTTATAGTTATATTGTAAATTGAAACAGGATTCAAATAATTTAAACTGGAATTATTTTATCAATAATTTCTTCTGGAATAAAACTCTGTAAATCCTTATACTCTTGTCCAACTCCAATGAAAATTATTGGTTTTTTGCTGATGTGAGTTACAGAAACAGCTGCTCCGCCTTTCACATCTGCATCAATTTTGTTTAATATTGCAGCATCGATACCTATCTTCTCATTAAACAATTTTACTTGTGAAATTAGTGCATTTCCTGTCAATGCATCTCCTACAAAAATTTTTAAATCTGGTTCAGTAACTTTGCATATTTTTTGTAATTCTGCCATTAGATTTGAACTAGTTTCAATTCTTCCAGCTGTATCAATTAATACAACATCAATGTTTTTAGAAATGGCGTGATTTATAGCATCATATGAAACCGCAGCTGCGTCTGCTCCATAGGTTTGAGCAATTACACGTATCCCAAGTTTCTCTCCATGTTTTTGGATTTGTTGGATGCTTCCTGCTCTATAAGTATCCCCCGCTGCAAACACAATTGAATAACCTCTATCTTGGAGATATTTACCAATTTTGGCTATGGAAAGTGTTTTTCCCACTCCATTTACTCCAAAAAAGGCAATTATTAATGGCGTATTTTTCTTTTTAGCCTCCTCAACCATTTGGACTAAATCAATTTTCTGTGGGGTAGATAATATGGAAAGTATAACTTTCCTCAGTGATAATAAAATTGAATTTTTTGTGTTTGAAAATCGTGCATGTTCCGTCTTCATTAACTCTGCAGTTAATAACTTACAGATGTCATCAGCTGTTTTTACTGCAATTTCATTTTTAATTAAAACATCCTTTAATTGCTCACAAACTTTAGCAATGGTTTTAGGTGAAAAATCTGTAAGAGTTATTTTCTTTATAAGTTTTGAAACACTTTTTCTTAGTTGATCAAACAAAGATGTTCACTTTTCCTATTTTACATAACTGTTTTAACAACCCTGTCGATTTCCCTTAAACGCTCTAAAACTTCATTATAACTAGATTTAATTTGTGTAAGTTGGTTTTCAACTTCCTCTTTTTTCTTTTTTAGTCCATCAATTGCGTTTGGGAGAGATTTTTCGCTGTGTACTCCAGCTCCAATTGTAACAATTACTTTTTCTGTATCTTCAATTGTAGCATAAATGAAATTTCCAGCTCCAATAGGCATTAGTATTTTGTGACTCCCTTTTGATTCTTTTATTTCAATTAATGTTTGCTCAGAACTTTGAATCTCATTATAGTAGCTGTTTAATATCTCCATTTGTTGAGAATATCTTGAAGCTTGTTGCTCTAATTGTTGAGCAGCTAATAACAAATTATTAATCTCTTCTTTAGAGAATTTTTGAGGGGTTTCACTTTCACTCAATTTTCTCACTTTCTTTTTGGTATTGATAAATCGTCCTCAGAGGCGAAAGTTTTTACAACAACATCTTTAATATCCTCAGGATTATTTATTTCTTTAATATTCTTAGGATCGATATAGATAACATTTCTCTTGACTTTGTGTTTGCTTCCTATCAAGGAATAAACTTCTTCTAAAGCTTCTTCTACACTAAGTGCTCTAATGTATTTTCCAAAAGGAATCTTTCTTTTTCTTTTCCTAAATTCTCCGCGTATATGATAGGTTTTAACAGAACTCATCTAATGTTCACCGTTTCTTTGCGTCTTGGTGTTTGTAAATAGCTTTTTCAACTTTTTGAATCAATAGTTGTTAGGGAGATAATAAAATTTCAAAAATTCTCATACTTTCTGGACCAGTACTATCTGATCCTATAACAGCACCTTTCGAGTTTGCTATTATACCAACTCTTGGATAAGGAATACCTCTGTTAATTGTACATACATCCACTTTAACTCGAAGGATTGAAGATATTTCGCTTATTTCTTCCTCCGAAAGCAATGGATGAACAAGCGCACCTCGATTAGTGCTCATAGCAATACTTCCAGCTAACGGGGAACCAAGTAAGTTTCCTACTGTAACATTGAAATTTAAGGTGTCACGAATTTGTGAAATAGCTTTTTTCTCAAACATCTCGCTTACAATAGCACCTTTGTCATTCATAACAATTAAATTGCCCAGAGCTGTAAATTTACTATCAAGTTCTACTATTTCAACATCATCTTTTAGGGTTTCTTTGATTATAGAAATCTCTTTGTCAGATGTATTATTTGGTAAGAACAAAGTGTCAGAATTTCCAACAGCGAGAGTTCCTACTAAAACTGAACTAGCAACAGTCGTTTGAATGACGTTTACGTTAAGTGTTTCTCTTAATATTTCGTTAGTTTTTTCTTTTGTTCCAAAAGGAACAATAGAATATTTTTCAGTTGACAAAGCAAAAATTCCCACACTAGAATTACCTAAAATTGTTGTTTTAGAAATATCCAATTTTGTCAACCTCGGAAAAATAGAAAGTTTTTATTCCTCTTTTACTTCTTCTTGAACTTCCTCTTGAATTTCTTCAACATCAGAGGTATCTTCTTCTTCCTCTTCTTCTTCCTCTTCTTCAAGTTCTCCAGGTATTGCAATACCTTCTAAATCAGGACGAACAGAGATCTCCACTTTTTCATGAATGAGTTCAACAGTTGCTATCTTTTCTTCATCAATTGTTTCAACAATAGCACGAACCTTTATTTTTCGGGGGGGTTTTTGAATACCTCTTTTCCACATAAATTCGTTCAAGTCATTTGTTATAACAACTGTATCTGCTTTTGTGTGTTTGATGATGTATTGCTTTAACATTCTAATAGCCCTGGGAGTTCTTTTGTAAGGGGCTGTTTTGTTTAGTTGGGGGTAGAAAGGAATTGTAAAAATACTTTCAATAGCTTCTTGTGACATCTATTTCATCTCCTATCGTTTAATTCGAGTTGTTCTCCACTTTCTACGCTTTGGATGATTACGAAATCGACGATTTGTTCTAATAACACACCAGCTTGGTACTGGATTATTTCTTTTCATCTCTTTTGCATATCTAAGCTTTCTTGGTAAATTTCTATTTCTTGCCATTATATTCGCCTTACATCAACTTTAGTTTCTCGTTTTTGTCCTCTGATTTTGCGGAGTATTTCCTTTAGTTGAACATCTGAAAGTTTGTCTCCAATTGCGCCTTGTTGAGCTAACTGAATTAATCTTAATTCAACTGATTCTGCTAGCTGAGGATATGTTAGTTTAACATTTGCTAGTCTTTGTCTTGCTTCATCTGTAAGAATTTGACGAAGAATTGATTGTTTTTGAGCTTCTACAGCAGCTGCTTGCTCTTCTTGTGCTTTTATTGCTTGTTCTTCTTGTAACTTAGCAATTTTTCTTTGCCTTATAGCTTCCAACTCTTCTTCTTCATACATACAATCTGCAACCTTTCTCTTTGTTTTTTAAACATTCAATGAAGGTTTTCAGTTTATATAACTGAACTAATATCTCTCTAATTCAGGCATTTGTTTCTTTATTTCTGCTGAAAGTTTATCGATGAATGAGTGTCCTTTGGTTGTAACAACTCTGCCAACTATTACACGACCTTTGCTTCCATGCCCACTTTTTTTCTGAATATATTCAGCTTTTTCAAGTTGTTGGAGAATCTTCCGGATAATTGTACCACTGCCTTTAGCAAAGTGTTCCGGTTTCACTCCTCTACGATGTCTCCCCCCATAGGCAATTCTAAGTTTTGAGATGCCTATAGGTCCATAGAGATAGACTTTTCTGAGTACTGACGCAGCTCTAATATACCACCAATCTTCTTGTACTGGTGCTCTTTCCTTATGAACACCTGTTTTAACATATTCAGACCACTCTGGTGGTTTAATTTCTGCCTCTTTTTTCAATTCTTCAGTTATTTTTTTAATTAGTGTATCTGCTGGAACATCGTAAGCTGTTGGCATATCTTTCACTTATCTCATTGCTTATTAGAGAGAACTCTATTTTGCCTTTTCAGTGTCTGAGGAACAATCCTCGTTTAAAAAGATTGCTTTGCTAGATATTACAAAAACAACTGAAATTAATAGAAGCATTAAAAAGGAAATAATAAAAATGGAATATAATAACTTAAAAATGGATTTTAATATGGAAGCAAGTGAAACAAAAGGTAAAGAAAAACAAAAACTCAAACTACTTTCACTAGATGATCTCTTCTTTTTATTTGGAACAATATTGTGTGGGATAAGCTCAATAATTAGTATAATTTATGGTCACTTAATTGCTGGAATAATATTGGCTGTTTGTACAATTCTTTTAATATGCATCTATATTTTAAAAATGATTTAAACATCTAAATCAAGCTTAATCACATGAAAACTTTTCTATAATATAATGACCTAGAATCTCAAAAGATTTATCTATATTCAATCCTGTCTTAGCAGAAGTTTCTAGAAAGAAATTTTCTATTTCATGTTCTTTTGTTTTCTTATTTAATTGCTTGACGAACTCTTTAGCTTCTTTGATTGTAACCTCTCTTTCTTCATCTAAATCAGTTTTATTTGCTAATATAATAACGGGTACTACTCCTCTATTGCTAAATTTGTACAGGTTTTCAATCCAATTTGTTAGATTCTCAAAAGTATCTTTACGGGTTATATCAAAAATAACAAGAGCTCCAAAACAGCCTTTAAAGAATCTTGGAAGAACATTTTTAAACATAGGTTGTCCTGCTAAATCCCAGATTTGATATTTAATTTGATAGTTATCAACAGTTTTAGTAGTTGCTGCAAAATCAGCACCAAGGGTTGTTAGGTGTTCTCTTTCAAAACCTTTGCCTAAATACCTGCGTCTGATTGAAGTTTTACCTACAGCAGCATCTCCAATTAATACAAGCTTAATCATATAAGTTCCAGTACTTAGAGCTACGTTTTCTGTGTCTTTAGTTTCCTTAGGCTCTTCTTTATGTTTTTCAATATTCTTATCGAAAAGAATAGGCCCCTTTTTACTCTTTTCTGTTTCTTTCTGAGACTGCTTTTTCTTAGCCATGATATCTAATTAAACATTTGAGCTTTAAATATATAAAAAATATGTGGTGATATTATTAAGAATAGTGTTTTTCTGCTTCAAACCACTCTTTTTAATCATATCGGGGAAGAATTTTGTGTATTACACAATAGCTTTTTGTCAATTTTCCAAGTTTATTAGCTTCGTCAATCGATAAATGATAGTCTGTTTTTTTATCTGTATTAGTTCCCTCAATTAATGCAAAATCTGCATTATTTATTACGTTTTCAAGCTCTTTGAAATAACCTGTATCTCCCGTATATACAACCTTTTCAGTATCCTTTTGAAGAACGTATCCATAAGCTGGAATACTAGGTAAAGTTTTCTTGCCGATAATAGATCCCCTATGTTTGACAGGGAAAGGTGTTACTGTTAGTGAATTGAAATTTAATTTTGAATCAATCTCCTTCACATCTAACTGATAAGGTAGTGAATTAGAATAACAGTTCTGGAAAGTATTGATAATTCCTTGAAGTTCAATGACTTTCTTAGGGCAGAGAATTGTAAGTTTCTTTGTTCTATTAATCATTCTAAAGAATGCTAAAAGAGAATATAACCCCCCTATATGATCAAAGTGACCATGAGTAATAAGAATAAGTTGAATATTCTCATAGAATTTCTTAGGTAAATGTAAAAGGTCTCGTAAAATGCCATCTCCTACATCCATCAATAAATTGAAATCAGTTTCGATATCATTCACAAGAATCTGTGTTGCAACACCTGCGTAAGAATAAAGAACTTTGACTCGTAAGTTGTTACCTAGCCAGTCCCAAGAAAAAGTCTGCATAATAATCAAGAAGAAAAAAGACCCGTAAAATAAATACTTTACTCAAACAAACTAGAAGAAAAATTGGAAGAAAATAGATGAAGATAAGAAAAATTAACTTCTAAAAGATAGAAAGATTTTTTACTATTTGAAAGAGAAAAAAGATGCAGAAAAAGAAAAAGAGAAACCAATGCGGGGTTAGCAGAGAGGTTTTATGCATCGGTCTGCAAAACCGAGGACCGGAGTTCGAGTCTCCGACCCCGCTCCAAACCTATTTTCTTCTTAGTAGAAGTTATCCAGAAGTATTATTAATTCTCTTAAATAAAGTTATTTCATGAAAATTAAGAAACTCGCAGTGATTGCTTTCATTTCCCTTCTTTTAATACTAATGATAATCTTCCTTATTTTGGGATTTGCGCTTGAGGATGACATACTTAAAACAGTAGGTATTGCTTTAATACCCATTAGCATTACTGAACTAGCAAGATTTCTCTATACAACATACGAAGAAAATAAGAAACTGAAGGACGAAAAGAAAGATAGATTGATAGAACTTGAAACACATGTAAGAGAATTTGTTTTTTATTTTAAAAGACCAGAAATTAATTTTCCTCTTCACGTTACATTTTCAAATCTTAGAACCTTAATTTCTAAAAACGTAATTCAGTATAAAAAAGATCTTACAAAGGATTTGTTTCCACTATTAGAGAATATTATGGTTGATAGTTACAAAAAGAATATTCCTCAAAGATATGGAGCAGAACAGAGAAAGGATCCTTTTGTGACTAATTTAGTTGACGAATTTGAAAAATTTGCTGATAAATTAGAAGCTGAAATAAAAGAGTTATGAGTTTTAGACAAAGATAAAATAATAATCTTTTTCTAATTTAGCAAAGAAGCCATGCGTCGCATACTATGAAGCTTTCTAAACTTCTGCAGTTTGTTTAGACTCACTTGATGGGAGTTTCCCCATACCCCTCGCATGCGTAGAGGGGTGATTTTTTGAGCTTGAAATTTCCTTTCCTTTTTCTCTTATATTCTTAGCAGCATTTACGTGTGTATCAACTGTTTTTCCACATTTTTTGCATTTTACTCTATCATATCTTTTCAAATTTCTTTCAAGAACTCCTCCACACTTATTATGAAATCTGCTAGTTCCTCTTGAATCTACGTTGGCTAACTTAATTTCATACCCTAATATGCTAGATGCAATAAGAACTGCTTTTTCAAAGATTTTCAAATCTCTAATCATATTACTTATTGCTTTACCCAAAGCTCCTTTTTTACCTCTTGGATCGATTTCTAAATCTTCCAAAAAGAAAGCTTTGCATTTGGTTTTTACCATTACCGCTGCAAGAAAGTGTGGTACAAAATTTTTAATTTCTCTTCTAATCTTCAGTCTTTTTACATAAATTCTTCTTAACTCACCTTTTGTTTTGACATAACCGAGACTGTCTTTCTTTTTTCCTTTATTTGTCAAGCTATAATGTAATTCTGGTATTTTCGTTCTTGTAATCTTTCTATATCGATCAATTAGTAGCTTTAATTCCTTTGGCATTTTGATTCCATTAGATAAAGCAATCATATGTTCACTTATTCTATTAATATCTAGACCGATGAAATCGTCTTTTGGAGTTTTAATTCTTTTGGCAAATTCTTCTGTTAGTTTTGTGCTTATGAATACTTCAGCTGGTCCTTCCAATACTACTGACACCCTTACTTTGTAACTAGGTGCTGGGCTGCTTTTGATGTATAGAACCCTAATCTCTGCTCCATTTAGGAGATAATTTCTAACTTTTTCAGAGAAGACTAGTTTTGCAGTTATTCTTGAAAATCCTTTTAACAAAAAACCTATTTCAAATTCTCCGTCAGCTTTAGCCAGAAATGTCATATATTTTGCATTCCCTGGTCGCATCACAACCAGTCTATCTTTCATTAGCAATATTATTGGTATTCTTCCTTTCTTTCTCTTCATAAATGGTGGATTAACCACTTTCTTTGGATGAGTGTTCCTAATTATTCTTGCCACAGTCTTTCCTATATTCGGAAAGAGTGCGAACACTATGATGGTTCTCAAAACTGAAAAGAAATTTACATTCTTCTTACCAACAGCTTCTGCAACCATTGTGTTCAATTGCCTGATGCTTTTCCAACGAGATTTTTGTTCAATATTATTCCATGATGTTAGTATGGGTGCTACGATTTCTACTTGTGAAGCTAAGAGTTTTAGCTTGTTGAGAAAGGTTTTAACTTGTTTACTCATGTCAGGTGATTCCAAGTCTAGACGCTTCTTTTCGTAACATTGTTTTATTGCAATTTCAATTTCTTTTTGTGATAAAAGAGGATTTTTCGAATTAAATTTAAGCTCAGGTGAACAGTATTTATCTAGCTGTCTCCTAGTACGGTTAATGAGATTGATAATGTAAAGTCTGCTTAATTCCCATTTTTTCATGAGATACTTTTCTATTCGAGGAGAACGTCCAAAGATCATCCATTCAATAGCTTGCTCTGATTGGTTAAGCATTAAATTGAATAAATCTGCTACTTTGTTCTCTCTGTCAACTGTTCCTTTAGCTGCAACAAATAACCAGTAATAAGCACTCTGAGAAATATTTCTGGAATTACCAGTTATCTTGGAGATTTTTGATTTGCCAAGTTTAG
>JBHLQZ010000015.1:0-16651 GCA_048883065.1 Candidatus Thorarchaeota archaeon
AAGGTCTTTCTTTTATAAAAGCATATTCAACTAAAGCTGCCATTGCTTTAACCCCTCTTTCAGGATGAGGATAACAAGGTATTCGATTTTTTTTCAAATAGTACATACTTGGCCCTAAGATTTCTCCTCCAATAAAGATACTAACAATAGGTTTGTCTGGATATCTATCTCTAATTTCAACAATTTTGTCAGCTGTTTCTTGACCTTCTGTCATAGCTTGGGGAGTAAGTATAACTATTACTCCATCAATACCTTCAGCTTCTAAAGCTAATTCTAGAATTCGACCATAATCTTCTGCTTGGGCAGTTCCTAGAGCATCTATTGGATTATTAAAATTCGCTGCTGGAGGTAAAAACTCTTTCAACTTTTCCTTAAATTCAGATGATATAGCAGCGAGTTCAAGACCATTTCTTTCTGCTTCATCTGTTGCTAAAATCCCTGGACCTCCAGCATTGGTTATTATTGCAATTCTATTTGATTTAGGAATAGGCATGTAACTGAAAGCAAAAGCCATATCAAATAATTCTTGTGCATTATCTGCACGAATAACACCACATTTCTCAAAAGCAACATCATAGGTTGTGTCAGCTCCGGTCATGCTACCTGTGTGAGAGGAAGCTGCTTTTGAACCAGCTTCTGATCTTCCAGATTTAATTACAATTACAGGTTTTTTACGAGTAACTTTATTACAGACTTCAATAAATTTAGATCCCCGATTTATGCTTTCTAGGTAGGCTAAAATTGCGAGAGTTTGGTCATCATCAGCTAATGCTTCAATAAAATCTGATTCGTCAAGATCTGCTTTGTTTCCAAGAGAAACAAAGCTTGAATATCCTATACCTTCTGCTCTACTCCAATCTAAAATTCCTGTTAAAAGAGCTCCACTTTGGCTTAAAAATGCAACTTCTCCTTTTATTGGAGAGCGTTCTGCAAAGCTTGCATTAATAGGTGCTGAAGTATCTATTACACCTAAAATATTGGGTCCAACAATTCTAAGTCCATATTTCTTGGCGATATCCACTACTTGGCGCTCAAGTTTTGCTCCTTCAGTTCCTGTCTCCTTGAAACCTGCTGTTATTATTGCAGCATATTTTACACCTTTTTGCCCTAATTCTTCCATTAAGGAGGGTATAAATCGTGCAGGTATACACACAACAGCTAAATCTATAGTATCAGAAATTTCACTTATGGTAGCATAAACTTTTACACCTTCTATTTCACCATATTCATCTGCTTTTGGATTTATTGCATATAGCCTTCCTTTAAAACCACAATCAACCATGTTTCTTAAAGCAGCATAACCTACCTTTTTCTTATCAGGACTAGCTCCAATTATAGCGACACTATCTGGGTGAAAAAGTTTGTCGAGTTTTTTTAATGCCAAAATAGCCACCTAATTTGAGCGGGATGTGAATTAATTTAAGTTTGTCGTTTGAATTGCTAAATACTACTTGAAATCCCTAAAATTTATTGCCAAGCTAAATTTTCATCGGTTTGACCATCTGATTTTGAGAGAAGATTTTCTTCGAATAATTGTTGACTTGCAAGTATTTGAGATACAGCTGCAAAAAGGTCTAATCCTTCTTCATAAATTGCAATTTTTTTGTCAACTAAATCAGAAGGTAGTGATTCGATTTCACCATGAGGAAAGGCACCAAAAATTAGTAGCGGATTTGTTGCCTCATAAATTAACTTTGAGTAATTGGAAGAAGAAAGGTGTTCACCTTTCACGCTAAACTCTATAACTAAATCGTGTTCTAGACGCAATTTTTTAACTAAATCAGGCAGAGATGATTCATATAATGTCATAAGTGGTTCTGATGCTTTAGGTGGTACTTGTTTATCTTTGAATAACTGTAAAATTAATCCATTAAACCGATCAACATTCTTAGGTAGCCTAATATCCGGATTAATAGTAATTATTTTGTCATTGATTGTATGTATCATTACATTTAGTCTATGTTCTCTAGCTAATATAGAACCAAAACAAGATAGTAATGTAAAGTGAACTATGTCAGGTCTACCTCTTTTTTCTTTATTTGGTAAACTTTCCATTAGATGACCATGTTGATTTGTATCAAGCATAACATCTTCTGGTGTTTTTTTTATTTTTGAAAAAAAGTGTCTAACTTTAATATCTTTCATCAAATCTTCAGGAAACTGTTCGAGTGACGCTTCAACAATTAAGATAGTTAGAAATTTAGCCATAGGTAACCAAGTATAACTTCTACAAAACAATTTTTCAACTTTACTAAAGTTTTATGCGAATGTCAAAATATAGACAAACCAAAATCGCTAAAAGGGTTTATTCTGAACTGAAAACAATGCAAAGGTGCTATCTAGTAGAATATGAATCTCTTGAATACAGAAAGTCTCTAGAATTACAAAATCGTATAAGAGAGTTAAAAGAAAACGATAGAGATTTCGATAATTTTCTGTTAGTTCTACAACACAATCCAATTTTCACTATTGGTAAAAAAGGAACAAGAGATGATATAATTGCACCTACTGATTTATTGCAAAAAGAAGGAATAGATGTTTTAGAGGTTAAAAGAGGAGGAGAGGTAACTTATCATGGGCCTGGTCAGCTAGTTGTATATTTCCATTTGAATCTTACAAGAGCCGGAATAAGCGTTGATAAATTTGTTTGGAAAATGGAAGAAACTCTTATTGAATTGCTCAAACTATATGGAATAGAAGGGTGGAGAATGGTGGGTTATCCTGGTGTTTGGGTAAACTATCAAAAAAGAAAATGGAAAATTGCTGCTATTGGTGCAAGGGCTTCAAAGATGATTACATCCCATGGATTGGCTCTGAATGTAAACACAAACATGGATCATTTCAAGTTAATTATCCCCTGTGGAATAACAGAGTATGAACCAATTTCAATGAAACAAATCTTAGGAAAAACAATAGATATAAAGAGAGTATATGAAAGATTTGAGAGAATCTATGAAAAAGTTTTCAAAATGAGTCTAGAAAGAATTTCAAGTAAAGAATTAGAGAAGAGGATAGGAGAAAATGCCTAGTATCAAAAAACCAGAATGGTTAAGAATTGGAAGGATGGACAGAGAGAAAATCAAAGAAGTTCAACAGCTTCTTCGTAAATTAAATTTACATACCGTTTGCGAGGAATCAATGTGTCCAAACATTGGTAAATGCTTTGAGAAAAAAACTGCAACTTTCCTTATAATGGGAGACATTTGTACAAGAAATTGTAGATTTTGTGATATAAAATTTGGGAAACCTGAGCCTCTAGATACTCATGAACCAGACCATTTAGTTAAAGCAGCAAAAAAATTGGGATTAAAACACGTAGTAATCACATCAGTTACAAGAGATGATCTTCTTGATGGAGGAGCTTCACACTTTGCAAAAATAACTGAGAAATTAAGAGAACATGATGAAAATATTATCATAGAACTCTTAATACCAGATTTAAAGGGAAAGGAGGGAGACATAAGAACAGTTGTTGAATCTAAACCAGATATAATTAATCACAACGTAGAAGTGGTGCCTAGGTTGTTCAGAAAAGTAACACCGCAAGCCAGTTATGAAAGATCATTAAAACTCTTAAAGATAGTTAAAGAGATGGATCCTACAATATACACGAAATCTGGGTTGATGGTTGGTTTAGGTGAAACTAAAGAAGAAGTAATTGAATTACTAGAGGATTTAAGGGAAACTGATTGTGATATTTTAACAATTGGACAATACTTGAAACCTCCAAGTTCAGATTTAGAAATCGAAGAATACGTTCATCCTGATGTGTTCAAGGAATATGAAAAGAAAGCTTATGAGATGGGTTTTAAATTTGTAGCGTCAGCACCCTTTGTAAGGAGTTCCTTCAATGCAGAAGAAGCAGATTTCTTATTAGTTAATTAAGATAGAAAAACTAAATTCTATACATTTAATAGAACTTTAACTAACGAAAATAGGATATCCTTGTATAAATAAAGGAATTGGGAAATAAAAGCGACCGAAATAATAAGAAGGTTGAGATATTTATGAATAAAAGGTATAAAAAATCAGTTTTTATCTTCAGAAGAGATTTAAGACTTGGAGACAATACTGCTTTAATTGAAGCACTCGATTCCTCGATTGAGGTTATGCCCTGTTTTATAATTGATCCTTTTATACTAAGAAGAAGATCTAAGAACAAGTATTTATTGGAATTTTTTACTGAAACTTTAGAAGAACTTATTGGATATCTACAACTTAAAGGAACTAGTCTAAGTCTATTTAAAGGAAAACCAAGTAATGTAGTTCAAGAGATTATAAAGAAAGATGAAATTGACGCTATTTTCGTAAATAGAGATTACACTCCATACAGTATAGATAGAGATAAATCAATAAAAGAAATCTGCTCAAAGAATCAGATTCCTTTCTATCAACTAAATGATTATCTTCTAAATGAACCAGAGGAAGTTTTGACAGTAAAAGGAACCCCATATACTGTATTCACACCATATTTTAGAAAAGCAAGTGTTAATTCTGTAAGGTATCCAAGAAAAAATGAAACAGATAATTATAGTACAGATATTCTTGGAAAGATTGACTATCTAGAAGAAATATCTATTGATAATAAATCGATGATTGCAATTAAACCAGGTAGAAAGGAGTGTTTGGAAATTTTGAAAAATATTCCTAAGTATGTTAACTATGAATTAGAAAGAAATTTTCCATCAATAAAGGGAACAACACATCTATCCCCTCATCTAAAGTTTGGTTCATGTTCCATTAGGGAAGCTTATCATAATATTAGAACAAGTCTAGGTAAAGATCATTCCTTGATAAAGCAATTATATTGGAGAGATTTTTTTACACAAATTGGATACTATTTTCCGAGGATTTATAGAAGGGCTTTTAGAGAAAAATATAATCAGATTAAATGGCAAAAAAAAGATAAATCTTTTGAAGCATGGTGTAAGGGTAAGACTGGTTTTCCAATAGTAGACGCAGGAATGCGGGAATTGAATTTAACAGGATATATGCACAATAGAATTAGGATGATTGTTGCTTCATTTCTAACTAAAGATTTGCACATCGATTGGAGAAGAGGAGAGAAATATTTCGCTAATAAACTAGTGGATTTTGATTTATCAGTTAATAATGGAAACTGGCAGTGGGCTGCTTCTACAGGTTGTGATGCGCAACCTTACTTTAGAATATTTAATCCATGGCTTCAACAAAAAAAATACGATCCCAAATGCATCTACATAAAGAAATGGATTCCTGAACTAGAAAATGTTGAGATAAACCTTATTCATAATTGGTTTAAACAAAAGAAAGATGAAACCATAGATTATCCGCTACCAATAGTTGATCACAAATTTGAGAGCGTTTTATCTAAAAAACTTTATTCAGCAAATATATAAAACTGCATAAAGGAAAC
Organism: Candidatus Thorarchaeota archaeon; assembly: GCA_048883065.1. Lineage (GTDB taxonomy): Archaea > Asgardarchaeota > Heimdallarchaeia > Heimdallarchaeales > Heimdallarchaeaceae > UBA460. Next base: position 5,396 of record JBHLQZ010000015.1, read on the forward strand.
ATAGAAGATATTGTTTATTAAATATTGAATATTAATCATTGAATCTTTTTTGTTTCTTTTTTGATTTTTATGTAATGTCTCAAGCTGTTTTGTATAGTAAAAAATGATAAATAACATAATGCTACTTCGAGAATTAAATCCCAGGCAAAAATCAAAATTGTAACTAATACAGTTGTTTGTTCGAAGCCACCATTTGATGATATTTCAACCCATCTTGTGTTGGCAATATATTGCGCAACAGACCAAATTGTTGCAAAGACTAGAACAGTTACAAACATGCTTATAGCTCTTTTTCTTATTTGAGGATCTTTTTGATAGATGAACCATATAACATTGAAAATTAAAAAGAATGCAAAAAACACCACAGAAGGCCAAGCAAAAACAGCTCTACGTGAAGAAACATCACCACCAACATCTCTGAAAGCAAGCTTATTCATAATTGTTCTAAAAACGAAATAAGAAATTAATATAAGACCTGCTGGAAGCGCAAATTTCATGCTTTTTTTTCTTGGAATATAATCTCCAAAGATTATACCAACCAGAGCCACAATCCCGCCTTCTGAACATCCTCTTAGAATAGCAGCTAAAATCCAATTTAAATCTAAATTGAAAAAGGTTGCATCAACAATATATCTAATTCCTAAAGCGGTTATTATTAATTCAAAGGAAGACCAGATAACTATTCCTGTAATAAAAACAAAAAGATAATCATAATTCTTGGTTAAAATTATGAATAATACGCAAATGAATAAACCAATTAATGTTAAAATTAGTTTGAAACCATAATCTTCAGCAAATTGACCATTTCTAATCATGTAAAGGAATATTGCCATCTTTATATCACAGACGTATCTCTTTATGCATCGTTTTAAATTTTACTAGATAGCAGATGAAAAATAGTGGCTCTATATAACAAGAGAAGTTTGGTGGGAGATAGTTCTCACATATTTTTACTGTTCGGGTTTCTCAAACAATTCAAAGAAGGAAATTAAACTTGGAAAAAATAATAGAAAAAAATTATGCAGGAAACTCTTTTCTAATTGGAAATTTTAACCAGAAATCTTAAATTTTGACCATATTAAATGCTTGACATGAAGATTTACAAAGTTATCATAGGAATACTTCTTTTTGCAGTACCTATATCTTTGCATAGGGATGGGAATTATACATTCATGAGTGCCCCTATTGGTGTGTTAACTATTGAAAATGGTGATATTGCCTTTTGTTTACATAATGGTCTTTGGTATACAGAAGACGGAAGACTTGAGTTCTTCCTAAATTCAGAGAGAATGATAGAAAGAGAAACAGGATTTTATATGTTTGATAATGAGTCCTACTACTATGGTTATGGTTTATATCTTTCGCTTCAAGGTATAATGACCACAATCATTCTTTATGGCTTGGCTTTATACGTAATATTAGCTATTATAGATCATAAATACATAAATTTACTTTCCAATTTGTTAATGCTAGGATTCTTTACAATCAGTCTTGTAGCTTTTTGCAGTTTTCGGAAAGAATGGTATATGTTTTTTGATTATGGTATTCCAGTTTTCTCTATTATTAGTGGTATATTAGCTATAGTTGGTCTTGTATTTAGTGGATTAGAACTCTCAAAAAAGAAATTCTAGTTTTTCTCCTTTGCTTTTCTGTACTGATGAAATTGATTAGAAAATAAAAAGATAAAACTGGTGGGGCACGGCGGATTCGAACCACCGACCATCCGGTTTCTCCAAATGATTTTGGGAATTTTCAATCATGTTATGAGCCGGACGCTCTAACCAGGCTGAGCTAGTGCCCCTTGGTCTATATGTTTTCCCTTTAATCTTTTCTTAAATCTTTCTTTTCATTCTTAACAAAAATTGGTCTAACCACAATTCTTTATTATAGATGAGTTTAGCTTATTTAATTGTTATATGGTGATTTAATTGGATAATAAATTCCTTAAAACTGTAGAAGATATTCAAACTTTACGTATTCAAGGTGCCACTAATATTGCTGTTGAAGGAGTCGAAGCATTTGCTTCATTAGCTGAACGACTTGAAATCGCATCTATAGAGGTTTTTTTTGATGAATTAGAAAAAGCAAGATATGCTTTAGCAACAGCTAGAGCAACCGAACCTGCCTTGAGAAACGGTTTAAGGTATATTATATATAACCTTCATAAAAATGCGTCTTCAGTTAATGAAGCAAAAGAAATTGTTAGCACAATTTCAAATGAATATATCCAGTTACTTGAAGATTCAAAGAAGAAAGTTATTTCATATGGAGCTCATCGTATTAAAGATGGGAGTACTATAATGACTCATTGTCATTCTTCTCTCTCCACTGGAATTATCCTTGAAGCTCATCGTCAAGGTAAAAAGATTCAAGTTTTTTGTACTGAAACTCGACCCTTATATCAAGGACGAATAACTGCTAAAGAATTAGTTGAAGCTGGGATTACAACAACACAAGTTGTAGACAGTGCTATGCGGTGGGTCATAAACAGTTATGATGTGGATATAATCATAACTGGAGCTGATGCTATAACTAGTCAAGGAACTGTTATAAACAAAATTGGAACAAGATTGTTGGCTTTAGCAGCTAAAGAAATGGATGTTCCTTTTTACTCGGCCATTAATCTTCTAAAATATGATCCTGAGACAAGTATAGGAAAATTATCCGAAATAGAGATGAGATCTGCATCAGAGATATGGGATAAAGCACCTGATGGATTGAATTTTCTAAATCCTGCATTTGAAACAGTATCGCATGATTTAATTGATGGTATCATTTCAGAGTCAGGAGTATTTTCACCATCCATTGTATATTTAATCATTAAGGAAAATTACCCTTTTATGATAATTAGCGAAGAAATGAAATGAAATTGAAATTACTACAAAAGTGAAAAATCATGACAGAACAATATAAAGAATTATTAGTTGCTCGATATTATGTAGAGCACGTTAAAAGCGTAGACGTTGCTGCAGAAGAAATCTGTGATGAGGAATCTGTGGGAACATGGACTGACTTAAGAACAACTGAAGGAAAACCTCATGTTGCAAAACTTCGTGCAGAAGTATTGGATAAGAAAGTTTTTGCTGATCATGAAGGATATCAGAGCGGAGAGGTTACAATAGGTTTCCAAACAGAAGCTTTTGACATGGAAGCTGGAATAACAAGTATATTATCCATGTTAGCTGGGAATCTATTTGGCTTAGGAGCCTTGAGAAATATCAGATGGCTTGACGTTGATTTTCCAAGAAGTATTGCTGAATATTTTCCTGGACCAAAATTTGGTATAGAGGGAGTTAGAAAAATAATTGGTACAAACAAAGGAGAGTTTCCAGACCGCCCTCATGTAGGTACTATTGTAAAACCTAAGATGGGGTTGACTGCTAAAGAATGGGCAGAAGTTGCTTATGAAGCAGCTATTGGTGGTGTTGATTTTATTAAAGATGATGAAAATTTAAGCAACCAACCATTTTGTCCAATAGATGAGAGAACAGTTAATGTTTTGGAAAAACTTGATTTAGTCAAAGAAGAGACAGGTAGAAATGTTATTCATGCAGTTAATGTAACAGCAACTCATGATGTTATGTGGAGACGAATAGAAGAAGTACTAGATAACGGTGCAAAATGTTTGATGATAGATGTAATATTAACTGGTTACCAAGAACTTGCACAAATGGCAAGAGATCCTAGCGTCAAAGTGCCTATTCATGTTCATCGAACAATGCATGCAGCTTTTACTCGAAATCCTTTGCATGGTATTTCTATGCTTCCAGTAGCAAAGATAGTTCGTATGACTGGTGGTGACCAACTACACATTGGATCTTATGGTCAAGGTAAGATGGATACTGATTTGGATCTTGAACTTAAACTCAAAGATGCATTGCTTAATAACATGTATGAATTTAAGACAGTATTTCCAGTAGCTTCTGGAGGGCTTTATCCAGCTAAAATACCCAACTTAGTAAAATATGGGGGGAATAATATTGTCCTGCAAGCTGGTGGAGGAATTCATGGTCATCCTGATGGAACTCGCAAAGGAGCCATGGCAATGCGTCAAGCTCTAGATGCAACACTCAAAGGTATTTCTTTAGAAGAATATGCAAAAGAACATGTAGAACTTGCTAGAGCACTTGAAAAATGGGGAAAGTAAGCTTTCTTTCATTCTTTTCTATTTTCAGATAATCTTTATTAAGTAGAAAATATCATAGTTGGATTTATGTTGAGTAATTTTACTGAAGTTAATGGTATCAATATGCACTATATTGAAAAAGGAGAAGGATGTCCTTTAATTCTTTTACATGGAGGAATAGGAACAGCAGAATTTAATTGGTCAAAACAAATTGAATTTTTCTCTAACTATTTCAGAGTTATTGCGGTTGACTCTAGAGGTCATGGAAGAACGAATAACCCCACCGAGGAATTCAGCTATAAGCTGATGGCAGATGATATGGCTGCTTTTATTCAAAAAATGAAATTAGAAAAACCACTCATCATGGGTTGGAGTGATGGAGGACAAATTGCTTTAGAAATAGGAATTCGACACCCAGATCTGACTAAAGCATTAATAGTAGGTGGAGTACTTAGTGAGATTACGGATCACTATTCTTTAACTATGAAGAGCTGGGGAATAAATGGGCCAGGGGAAGTAAATATAGAGAAAATGATGGAAGTAATTCCACAGTTTACACAAAAATTACCAGAACTTCATTCATCAATTTATGGCGACGAATATTGGAAAAAACTCCTTCAGGACATTTCACATATGTGGCTTGATCCTTCTTCATTTCCTGGAAAATTAATTAAGCAAATTAACAATCCTATCTTAATAATTGCTGGTGACCGAGACGAAGCTAATTCTACTGATGAGTACGTGAAAATGTACAAACAAATTCCTAATGCAGAGCTTGCAATTATTCCAAATGCTGCTCATGACGTTTATGAGACTAAAACAGAGTTGTTTAATAATATTGTTCTAGAGTTTCTTATGAGATACATGGAATAGAAAGTACTCAAATTATGTATTCTATAACTGGTGGATTCATCTTTAGCAATCTGAAATATACACTTAACTGTCCTCTATGATGAATACTGTGTTCCAGCATTTCATGAAGGATTTCTTCTTTTGTAGCAGGTTTGTTAAAGTCTTTTACCATAATTTCTAGAATATCTGGCGAAAGTTTTTCTAAATAAACTTCAGTTGTTTTTACAATAGTCTCATATAGTTTTTTAATTTCTTGAGCAGAAGAATATTTTTCCAAAGAATAAGATTGAGATTCCCAAATATCTTCTACACATCCTCTTAGGTAGAAATGAATGGATCTTAACATATGGAGAACTATCTCACCTAAGGAACGACCGCCACTTACTGGTTCTTGCAATATTACTTTATCATCAAGTTTTTCAATGAAAAAACTCGTTTCATTCAGATGGCGAAGAATAGATTTTTTTAGTGTACTCACGCTCATTATCAATCACATTTAACCATAGTTCCTTCTATTTCTAAATCTTTTTTATAAAACAACTTTAGCTCTTAAACAGAAAGATTAAAAATAAAAGCTTAAACAATGAAGTGTAGTTATATGCGCTAATAGTCTAGTGGCTATGACTTCGGCCTTCCAAGCCGACAACCCGGGTTCAATTCCCGGTTGGCGCACCAACTATAATGCAAAGCTCGCGTAGTCTAGTTGGTAGGACTCAGCCCTGCCACGGCTGGAACCCGGGTTCGAATCCCGGCGCGTGCACCACAATTTTTTGTAGCAACTTTCAGTTCAAAATTTTTGATGTAATTTTCAAGTATTATTTTTGTATTATTTTTAAAATATCTTTTTCCATTAGACTCTTAATATTAAGTTTCAGGTGTATTTATTACGTGTTAATACATTCCTAAGTCTAATCTATATAAAGTATTATTTGAGCTTTCAAAAAAGAGACTAAGCATAAAAAATTGGTAGTGTAATACTGACGAGTCTTCTAGGTCATATTTGTTTTGTTATTTTATTTCACAATTGCATCATTGATAGAGTATGGATGATCATTTTATCATTAATATTCCTAATGAGGAAGATGAAAATAAAAATCCCGATAAATCTACTTCATTTGGTAGCGAAGAAACTAATAAGAATCTAGAAGAATTACTTAAGAATCAAAGCGGATCTAATAATCGCTTTTCTAGTCAATCGGTTGATTCATACATACAGCAAGTTCTTAGAACTAATAGAATACTTGCACTCGGAGTAGGAGGTGCTGGTTCAAATGCTACAAACAACATTATGGCACGTGGGGGTATCATAGGTGCTACAACAGTAGCTATAAACACTGATGCAAGACATCTGTTAAGCACTAACGCTGAACAAAAGGTGCTAATTGGTCGAGAGCTAACTAATGGAACAGGAGCAGGGAATGACCCCAATATTGGACGAGCGGCATCAGAAGAAAATGAAGAAGATATCCGAGAACTTGTGCGAGGAAATGATTTAGTTTTTGTAGCCTGTGGTTTAGGAAAAGGAACAGGTACTGGTGCTGCACCTTTTATAGCAAGAATTGCACAAGAAGAAGGGTGTTTGGTTGTTAGTGTTTGTACTTTACCTTTTTCTTCAGAAGGACAACCAAAAATGGAAACAGCTCTAGAAGGCTTACAAGAGTTAAATGAATACTCAAACACTATAATTGTTGTTCCAAATGAAAAATTACTCATGTATGCCCCTGATTTCACTCTATGGGATGCTTTTAAGCTCGCTGACGATGTTCTCATTAATGCAGTTGTTGGTTTAACAGAACTAATAGTTCTACCCGCAAGAGTTAATGTTGACTTTGCTGATACAAAGAAAATTCTTCGTCGAAGTGGTCCTGCAGTTATTGGAGTTGGAAGAGGTAAAGGTGAAAATAGATCTATACAAGCTATTACAAATGCATTGTCAAATCCCTTGTTGGATGTAGATATAACTTCATCCACAGGTGCATTGGTAAACATCAAAGCTAACAAAAACATTTCCATGACTGAAGTTGATACAATAACTACTATGATTACAGACCAAATTCATCCAAAAGCAGAATTTGTCTGGGGATGTAACATTGACGAATCAATGCCTGACGATGAATTAGCTGTTACTGTTGTAATAGCAGAAGTTAGCTCACCATATCTGAGTAAACCAGAGGACATATCTATTGAAGCATTATGGAGAGACTAAGAATCTAAAGTTTCTTCACTTTATTTGTGGGTTTTTATTATTTTGTTTATAAAGTATAATAGATATTATGTCTAAATTTCAAATTCACAACACAGATGATCTTATAACGATCGAGTCAAAAAATCAAGCTATAGCAATTATTGGATTCTCTCTTTCAAAATTAGAAGAAACTCTTCCAGATTATTTATCCCAAAAAATTTTTGATTATCTAGATTCAGTTAAAAACCCGTATATTGTGCAATTAACGAAATCAACAGCTAAAATGTTTTATCTTGTTTCAGCTGAAGATGTGGGAGACGTTATTAATAAAGTATCCAAATTTCTTGATAAAGTAGACAAAATAGGACCATTAGATCCTCTGTTATTGACCTCGCCTATTAATCATACTAGTATTGCTAACAATCTAAAATATCTTTATAATTCAAAGATAAAACAAACAGAGAATCAGAAAATAATATCTATTGGTAAAGATTTTTGGATATTTTCTTCCATCATTCTTTCAAGCATCAACAGAAGATATTTTTCTAAATACGTAAAAAATATGCTCTCTTACAAATTAAGCACCATCAGTCTAGGAGCTAGATTCTCTAATCAAAAAAACAGAAGTAAAAGGAAATTAAATAAATCTATTCTCATTTCTTACAAATTTTCTTCCTTTGAAGAAGCTGAAAGATATTTAAAACAAATTGAAAAAATTTCTTTCCAATACAAACAAAAGCTTTCATTTCTTTTACGTTTTCACTCATATTTCGAAGTAAAAAGAAACAAAATCATGTTTCTTTTTGGTTTTTCAAATCAAACATTTTCATCTACTCTTTGGAGAGACATCATTACAGTAAACAATTTTGTACCTTATATCAAAACTAATGGTGTTTTAAAATCTCAAAAGTCAGATTTAATTAAAAAACAGAGAGTTCCTCTTCAGCCTAAAAATTTCTTTCCAGAAAAAGAACAAGAGATACTTATTGAAAACAAGTTAGAGAACAAAACAGGAAAAGAAGACTACAAAACCCTTTTTCCATATGGAAAAATCGTGTCAGAGGAGGAAATTAATAAATTATTAAAGAACATCCCACCACCTCCTTCTTAATATTCTAAATTATGAAAAATACATACTCCTAAAAAAGAAATGTTGATAAGGACATTATTTGATTTTTTTAATGATGAAGCAGATGCCATCTAATGAAAACAATTTTCATTCACCAAGGAAGAAGCATAGAAGAAAGAAATCACTAATGCTTTCAGGTGGTGACATAGAAAGCAGAATTGTTGAGTTGTTAGAACTAGCAAACGAAACAATTAAACATGATGTTGAGATGGCACAAAAATATGCTTTACAAGCCCGAAAATTACAGATGAGAACAAGAACAAAATTTCCCTCTGAATGGAAAAAAAGGTTCTGTAAACATTGCAAGACGTTCCTTTATCCTGGAATCAATTCTAGAACAAGACTTTCTTCAACTAACAGAGTTATATCCATCAAGTGCTTTAATTGTAAAAATTACACAAGAATACCTTATTATCAAAAGCTGGAGGACACGAATGAAGGAGAACATCAATAGAATCCGGCAAGAACCTCCAAAAATAAGAATAGGAAAAAAGGGGGTAACAGAGGGTATTATTCAAGAAGTGAGTATAATATTAAAGAGAGACAAAGTTGTAAAAGTCAAATGCTTACAAAGTATTCCTACAGAAAACACAAAAGCAATTGCTAAGAATATTTCAGAGCTAACAAATAGCAAAATTATAGAAATTAGAGGTAAAACCTTTATTCTAGGCATCCTTCATACATAGTAGTCCTAATTATATATGGGTTGAATAAATTGGTTTACATATTCATCAAAGTAGATTTTGATAGAGATGCTGCATTTCCTATGAAGGGAAAAAAACATGCTGTAAGTAAATCAATCCAATTAAAGGAAATTGAAAAAACAAATAATCCTATCAAATCAGCTATGCTTGAAGGAACTCAAAGAAGTGTTGAATTCTTCTTACCTTATTTAACAGACAAGAAAATCCCAACTACCTTTTATTTTGAAGCGAGAAGTATCAATATCTTCCTTGATAGAAATCCAGAATATTTGAAGAAATTAAATCAATCATATTTTGAATTTGGGATCCATGGATATGATCATGAAGATTTCTTAGGTCTAGAAACGGGACTAACATTCTCAGAAAAAGAGGAGTATAATATAATATCAAAGGCGAAAAAGAAAGTAGAAGCTTTGTTCTCCAAAAACGTTGTAGGATTTAGAGCTCCTTATATGAGAAAAAGTGTAAATACCAATAGAATTTTGGAATCTTTAGGTTTTATTTATGATAGTTCGGTTTATCAAAAAACTATATCAGCAATATTTCCATACTATGAAACTAAAAATTTGATTGAATTTCCAGTAATTAAAACCCCAAAAGACAGCAAAATGAAGGGAATGTATACATACCTGTGGCCACTTTTTGAAGGTAAAAGGGATCCCGAAGATATCTGCTCAAACTATCTAGAACTAGTGAAAAATTCAAAAGATGATTTTTCATATATATCTATTAATTTACATTCTTGGCACTTTTCTTACAATATTTCACAAGAACGTTATCTTACAGATAATGAAGTTAAAGAGAATTTTAAATCTTTTACAAAACTTATTACCATCTTAAAAAATATCAAAGATGTTGAGTTTTCTACACCTGAATTATGGTTAAAAGAGCATAAGAAAATACTAGTTAAGAGCTAAATATCTCTTAATACGCCTGACTTCAATATGATTGTTAATTTTTTCAATATTTTTCTTAGTGTCACGATCATTCATGATTAAATCAGTCAGCTGATTATATTTCTCTAAGATAGATTTGTCTGGAATATCGAAAAGAAACAAATCTACAAAATTCGACTCTAGAACTGATCCTAATGATGTTTCTAATTCTTCTCTGAGATATGTTTCGAAAATCAAGTCATTTAAGATGTCTTTATGAAGTTTAATCCCTTGAAGAACCCATTCAAAATTTTTCTTCTGCTCCAAAGATATTAATGTCAGAAGATTTTTCACAAAATGGTTGATGATTTGTTGATCTTTACATTGCATTATAGGTATAGTAGATAATTGATTTGTTCGAAAATCAATTAAATTATAGACTTTCTTATTCATAAGTCTAGTATAATAATTCATAATTTCGGAGTTAAGCACTGCGAGTATATAATACCAATCAAAGGTTCTCTCATATTCTCTTTTTAGAATAATTGTAATTACATCTGTTTCATAAATCGTCCTTATTTTATCATCAGTTAATAAAGCAAATCTGTTCTTGTTTGATTGATAAGGACATATGATTTTAGGAGAATGATCAATTAGTGGGAGAGAACGATAGGCCGCATAATCATAATAATTTTTTAAATTATATTTCCTTTTGGTTCTTTCTAGAACTGGCTTGTGCCTTTCCAAATATTTTTCAATATTTGGATAGTTTTCAATATTCTTATCTTTAAGGAATATCCAGTGCTGATTTCTTTGTTTCCACCAATATCTTTGGATATCGCTGTTCTTAATTAATCTACGTAAAACTTTTTTTTCATTTTCTTCCAAAACCAGTTTTTCACCTTCAGCTCCTTCATAAAATAAAGCTGATTCTTCTTTTAATTTGAAAATTTTATTATTTCCTGTTGAACAACCTTTTCCGATTTTACAAATACCTGTGAAACTTTTATTTTCTTTGTCATCTCCCAATCTAAATTCAGCTCGATCTTCAATTTTATCTATAAATGGATTTTTTTCAAAAATCCATCTTTTTTCAGAAAGAGATGTTTGTGATGTGGCAAAATGCTTGAAATCATCTTTTCTTATATTCATTATAGGAGAATCATCAGTAGAAAGATAAACATTAATTACATTGTTTTTAGTTTTATCTTTCCGAAGAGTAACGATTGCAGTGTCTACTCCCAGTTTGTCTTCCGTTTGAGCAAATAAAGACCTATTACTCCGAAAATCTATAATTTCCTTGATAACTGAATTCCTAAGGATGAAATTTCTTAATGAATTACTATGACTACCTTCTAACCAATAACGTGGAGTTATAAAGGAAA
>JBHLQZ010000016.1:0-16479 GCA_048883065.1 Candidatus Thorarchaeota archaeon
TCTGAGGAGTCTGCTTCTCGGGGTTCTTGTATTCCTTGGAGTTTTTTATTTCACTAAAAAGATTACTTAATATCTAAAATTGATTCTTCTAAAAATTTGAAATCATTAGTTAAATTTTCTTTAATCCAATCATTATAATTATTGATATTGACAGATGAGATTTTCTTTTCTTTAATTATTATACCTCTCTCTTCTTGAAAAATGCTGGTTCTAATGTTGGTTCCGTTTTTATTTTGAGTCCATGTACATTACCTTTTTGGTTTGTCTCAAAAGACACCAATATTGATGTATCTAGCAAATCTATTTTCACTGCAAAAGTTTCATAATGCAGATGTTTTACTTCACACGTATGTATTCCAAATTTGGCAATTAATGCTTCATCTTTAAGAATAAATTCAAAGGTGGAATAGGCTGGATGGTGATATTCTCCTATATATTCCTCCAGTGAGTGAGAAGGAGTTGTATTTTCGATTTTCATTTCATCAAGTGCATGCTTTCGTTTTTTTCTGTTAGGTTTAACTTTAGCCATAATCTTTTCATCTATTGCTACATAGTCAATTTGTTCCATCCCAAGAAGTCTATCTATGATATGATAATGCAAAATATGACCTAGAAAGCTATCCAGCGTATTTGTTAGGATGTCAATACCAATATTCAAGTCTGGTAGGAATGCTGCTGTATGACAACATCCTGTATAACTTCCTCCATGGGAAATTATTCGATTACCTCGATAGGACTCGCATTCCCACCCTAAAGCGTAACTAGGATAATGAACTTCCTTAAAATCGGGATAAAAATGCTCTATAAAACTTAATCCTGAGATTGATGTAGGTAGATGGGTTTGAATTAAGTTGTCTTCTGAAACAAGCTCTTTTCTGTTTACTTTTCCTTTATTTAGATGAAATTTCAAGAATTTAGCCATATCAATTGCTGTTGAATTTATATTGCCTGACCCTCTCCCAAATTTTAAGTCAAAGTCTGCTGTTTCAACAATCTTTCCGTCTTTCTCTGTATAAAGTGTAGCGTAATCATCTGATTTTTTTGTTTCTTCTCTTGAATGAAATGTTCTTTCCATTCTTAGCGGATCAAATATACGTTTTTGAACGAATTCAAAATAACTCTTGCCAGTTAGGTGTTCTATTAATTCTGCAGTAGCACAATAATTAACACTGCAATATTGAAACGTTGACCTAAATGGTTCATTAGAATCAAGAAACCTAATTTTATCCATATAAGTGATATCTGGTTCAAAACCAAACCAAACGAAATTATGTCCAGGTAATCCCGTTCTATGTCCTAGTATATCTCGTATTGTTACATGCTCATTTACATAAGGATCTTTGAATCTAAACTCTGAACAAAATTCCCGAATTGGTCTATTCCATTCAAGTAAACCATCTTGGATTAAAAGAGCTATAGCTGTTGTTGTAAACGATTTTGTTGTAGAACCTATAGGAAAAATAGTGTTTTCTGTTGTTTTAATTTTCTTTTTTATATCTCTAAAACCAAATCCTTTAGCATAAATTATCTCATCATCAAAAACAATTGAGATCCCAAGTGCTGGAACTGCTCTCTTGATAATTGCCTCTTCTAAATACTGATCAAGGCCATTAAGTCTTTCTTTTGCGATTTTTATATTGATGATTATTAATCACCTTATACTGTCTTTAATTAGTCTATCTTCAGCCAAAAACAGTAAACAAGCACTTAAAAAGTTTGAGTACAATATAAATGATCAAAAGTGTAAATTATGTATATTGATTTTAAGGTTTCAATTAAATTCTCCTCAGAATTTCCACTACCCTTTATTCTCTATCTTCTGAGGAGTCTGCTTCTCGGGATTCTTGTATTCCTTGGAGTTTTTTATTTGTCACACTTTTTATTTAATTCCATTTTTTCTTGAGAAATGAATAATTATAAAAAATACAATTCTTTATTAAAAAAGGTCTAACTAACGTTGTTTATTGTTTTGTCTCAAATTGACATTTTTTTTCTTTTGAGGTTTAAGTATGCTTCTTTTACAATATAATTAACGACTCAAGAGTGATGCAAGATGAAATACAAACACGATCCTGAAGACGGTGACGAAGATTTAGGTCCTCCTTTTTGGTGGCCTTAGATTTTTATTAGATTGTGAGGGAAGTATTTCCCTCCTTTATATATCGTTTTATCGATTAAATTTTGAAAAGAATGGTTGATTATAGAGAATTAGAAGGTACTATTGATAAAATTTCTTCGAAAGAAGACCTAAGAAAATACATAGACAAACTTCAGATTCTTGTTTATAATGAAAGATCAAATGAACGTGTTTTGCTGATGGTTGAAAAGACCATTGAATTATCAAAAGAAATAAGGGATGACTTAAGTTTAATCAGATTGTATAGTTTAAAAATCTCCCATCTTCATTATTCTAAGAAAAACCTTCAAACTGTTAAAGACTTAGCCGAAGAGATAAGAACTCTATCTGAAAGATTAAATTATTATGATGGTATGACTTTGTACCACCTTCATAAGTGGTATATTCACAAATTTGAAGGAAATGAATTATTATCTAAAGATTCAATGAAAAACGCCACGAAATATATAACTAGATCAGTAACAAATGATGAATTTATTAAATTTATATACAAATATACATTTGCTTTTGACAATTGGGTTAGTAGTCATGATATTAATTGTGCTAAACTCTTTGAGGAATGTATAGATTATGCATACAATAATAATCTTTTCAGAAATCTCGCGCAAACCCTGGGAATCTTAAGCATTATTTATATACGAACTCAAAATAGTAAAAAGATTCTAGAGATTAGTAAGAAGATTATTGGTGATTTACTTATTGTTGAAAGAATGCCAGTAGAAGTTAAAGCTCTGCTTTATTATTTTACAGGCTTAGGATACATGCTAGAATTAAACTTGAACTTCTCCGAAAAGTTTTTCGAAAAAGCTTACAATATTCTCAAATTAATCTATAAAAAGAGCAGTTATTTCAGCAATTATGTAGTTATTCATTCTCATATGATTACTGTTAAAGCTTTACAAGGAAAGCTAGAAGAAACTGGATTAATAATAAAAAAAGTTGAGGATTTGCTTAAGGAAGAAATTTCTGAAGAAAGGCTTGATTTAGGTACGAGAAAACAAATCTATCATACTCTTAACCTAAACAAATTCTATGTTTATTCCCGTCTTAAAGATTATGAATCAGAAAAAATGAAAGAACTAATTGAAGAAATTCTTGTAGGAAGTAGAACCCTTTATAGCAATTTCATGCTCTTAAGTGAATTCATACTTAACTCAAATCTACCATCTGCAAGACTAGAAGAACTCTTGACAATTGATAATTTTAGTATTAATCGTGTAAAACATATAATCTCATTTATGTTATTAAAAACGAAAGAAGAAGATTCTAAAGAACAAAAATTCTTGAGAAGAATTGAGATGTTGACCAATAGAGAAAAAGCTTCAAAAACTACATTCATTGAGAATGCTTTTATTGATTTAATTATTGCACAACAACTATTTTCACTTAAAAAATATGGAGAAATTTATTTTCTTCTAAATAAATATAAGAATCAACTTCATCGTATTGAAGTTCTCGAGCTACGTATCTTCATGGAAGCTTTCATCCAAGTAGGGGAATATAAGAGCGGTAATCCTTTAGGTCCAGCTTTGCAATATATGGCGATAAAGAAATGCAGAATGTATGGGTTTTCTAGACTAGAAAATATATTAATTGACTACTTGGAAATACAAAAGCAAGAGGTTCTAGGGTCGGTAATAAAATAGACGACGGATCTCCTCCTACGTTTGGGAGATCTTAAAGCTTCCACTACCCTTTATTCTCTATCTTCTGGAGAATCTGTTCTCGGGATTCTTGTATTCCTTGGAGTTTTTTATTTGTCACACTTTTTATTTAATTCCATTTTTTCTTGAGGAATGAATGATTATAAAAAATACAATTATTTATTGCAGAAGGTTTAGCTAACGTTTTTTCTTGTTTTTTCTTAAATTGACATTTTTTTTCTTTTGAGGTTTAAGTATGCTCCTTTTACAATACTATTAACAATTCAAGAGTGATGCAAAATGAAATACACATATGATCCTGAAGATGGGGATGAAGATATACTCCCTCCTGGCTGGTTTCCAAACTAGCCACATCATTTTTTTGTTTTAGTATTTCCCGAGTTTATAAATCAAAGTTTTCATTATACTTATGAGTGGTCTAGTGTGATCTATAACGAGTTATGTTCTTTCATGAAGAAAATTCAAACTAAAGATGATTTAGATAGGATGACAAAAAAGCTTCGATTCCTATCTGCAAATGAAAAATCTGATAGAGTTATGAATTTGATAGAAGAAGCAATAGAAAACAGCTATAGATTAAAACATTCGAAAGCTATAGTTAATCTATATGAATTAAAGATAAAACAATTATTTGAAAATAAAGAAGCAATACCAGTGATAAATAAAACACTCCAAAACATGAAGAGTTTATCAGAAGAAATAGATTATTTAGGAGGACTAGTTCTTTGTTATTCAATCGAATGGGGTCTTGAAAAATTTAAAGGGAATAGAATAAAAAGCAGAGATGCTATACATAAAGCAATGGATTTGTTGGAAACAGCTAATGAACTTGATTCATATGTCTACAATGTTAGTAGATATAGTTTTGCATTAGAAATCTGGTTAGAGAATCACGATTTCAAGAGTGCGTGTATACTTGAAGATTGTGTGTCTTTTTTTCTGAAAGAGAAAAACTACAAAGGTTTGATTCACTCTTTAGGGTATTTGAGTATTATATATTCACATAGTCAGAATAGGCAAAAGGCAATTAAAACAGCACAAAGAATAATTAGTAGTAAAATAGATTTTAGTATACTCCCTAGAGAATTTCAGGCTATAGCTTACTTCTTCGTAGGTGTTGCTTTCAAACTGGAATCATTATTTACAAGGGCTAGAGATTTCTTCCTAAAAGCAAAACATATTTTTGAACAAAATAATTTGATTTATTCCCAGTACTACATCCCAACTCTTTCTCATCTTTTGGCAGTAAAAGCATTATTGGGAGATTTAAAGTCTTCTTACAAAGAAATAGAGCGAGTTGAATGTTTATTAGAAGATGACAGTTATAAATCTCTTTTCGATAAATTCAATGAGAATCAGATAAAACATACTTTCAATCTAACAAAATTTTATATCCTTTCTAGAATAAGTGAAATTGAAAAAACGAAGAATAGAGATTTAGTTTCGAGAATACTAAAAGGCTGTAAAGTTTACCACAGTAATTTCATGTTTCTTAGTGAATTTATACGTAGTAACACTTTAAGTAATGAAGATCTAAAAGAAATGTTTTGTATGGATAACTTCAGTATTAATAGGGTTAAGCACATCATTAGATTTATGCTTGAAAAACAAGACTTTACATCCAAAATTAATAAAGAACAAAGAATTTTGAATTGCATTGATATTCTGAAGGATCAGCTAAAATCAAATAAAACAACATTCATAGAGAATTCCTATTCAGATCTTCTTATTGCACGACAATTATTTTCCTTGAAACGCTTCGCAGAAATCTATCCTTTATTAAGGAAATATGAAAAACAACTTCATCGTATCGAAGTTCTTGAACTACGTATTTTCATGGAGGCTTTCATCCAAATGGGAGCTTACAAAAGCGGTGATCCCTTAGGTCCAGCTTTACAATACTTGGCAATAAAAAAATGCAGAACATATGGATTTTCTAGACTAGAAAGTATATTACTTAATTACTTGGAAATACAAAAGCAAGAGGTTCTAGGTTTGGTTGTATAATAAACGGATTGATCGCCTCCTACGTTTGGGAGCTCTTAGAGCTTCCACTACCCTTTATTCTCTATCTTCTGGAGAATCTGCTTCTCGGGATTCTTGTATTCCTTGGATTTTTAATTTATCATAAAAATTCTAACTCTTTTGGAATAATTTGTAAGAACAAATTTTTTTTTCTAAAAAAAAACTAATCTTACCACTAGATGATAGTTAATGTGGTAAGATTTATCAACTGTAAAATTTCGCAGACCCCGGGTCTATTTCCAGTGGAAAAATTAATATCGAGTACAAGTATAGATATAAAAAATCTAATTCAGAGCTATGGAATTTGAAGATAAAATCCAATTCAATGCATCTCCACATGAGATCTATGAATTAATCATAGACGAAAAAAAACATCGAGAATTTTCTAATGCTTATGTTGAAATAGATAGAAAAACTGGTGGGAAGTATAATTGCTATAATTCCATTTTTGGTGAAATAATCTCACTTGAACAGGGCAGAAAAATAATCTATACATGGAGAGGTAATGATTGGCTTAAGGGGCATTATGCTACGGTTTATTTTGCTTTTAAAGAAATACCAGAAAGAACTTTGATTGAATTCAAACTTAAAGACATCCCTGATATAGAACCTTTCTGCAATATTGATTGGAAAGCAGGATGGGAAGCTGCTTATTGGAAACCAATACGTGAATGATTAACACAAATAAATTAAACTAAATCCTTTATTCTTTAATCTTGTACCTATCTTTGTCAGCAAAAAACTCCATACTAGCATAACCAGCAGATATTTTTGCTGAATGTGTTTCTCCTTTTAGTATTAAAAAACGATCACCTTTAGTTAGGGAATGTTCTTTTCCTTTAACATTTAAGACAATCTCTCCATCAAGAACAACAATCCATTGAGCGTCATGGGAATGAGGAGGAACTTCAACATCTTCAGCGAAATGGAAAAATACAATTTGATGATTCTTACCTTGAGACAAAAAAGCTGTAAGTCCAGATATGGGGATGTCTGCTTTAGGTAATTCTCTTATTACTTCAGGAAAAAACTCTCTCATAATAATCAGGTAATTTTTGTAATAGAAATTTATAAAGATTGATGAAAGAAAAAGTAGTTAAGCTAAAGAAAATAGCCAAGTTTTTAGTTGTCATGTTTTTTCTTTTGAGGTTTAAGTATGCTCCTTTTACAATACTATAAACAATTCAAGAGTGATGCAAAATGAAATACAAATACGATCCTGATGGGGAAGGGGATGAAGATTTAGGACCTCCTATGTGGCAACCTTAGTTGCCTCTAATTCTTTTTTTTCATTTAAGAAAAAAGATAAAACTGCAAAAAATATGCAATTTTTGTAGACGGCTTTTAATATAAATGTTTTATAGATAAGATTGGTGGATAGCTTTTCTATTGAAGATTTGGCTATAAAAATTGATTTAGTAAAATCTAAAGAAAATCTTAGAGAAATCTTAGATGAATTGTGTGTTTTAGCATCTAATGAGAGATCTAATAAAAACGTGATACATTTACTCGATAAAGCAATAGAAATAAGTGAATTATTGAATGATGATTTATCTTTAGTATACCTTATAGGTTATAAAATACCCATGTTGTACAATCGCCGTGAAAACATTACAAAAGTACGAAAATTGATTTCAAAGATGAAATCTATTTCTGAAAAAAATGATTACAAAGATGTTTTAGCATGGATATATTCATATATGTGGTATATAGAAAAATTTGAGGGAAATAAAGAGGAAAGTAAGAAATATATTAACCAATCTATGAATTTACTAAGAAAATCACAGCAAACTAATGAATATTTGAGTTTTTTCATAAAATATTCTTATGCATTTGAACAATGGTTAGAAGAAAATAATCCACAAAGTGCCATTATATTTGAAGAGTGTGTAGATTTTTTTTATAAGGCTGGATTTTATCGAAGTTTAATGCAAACTTTAGCTGTTTTATTTGTTATATACCAACAAACACAAAATAAGAAAAGTGCATTGAAAGCAACACAAAAACTGTTAAATAGTAAAATTCCTTTTGATAACCTTCCAGTTGATATTGAAGCATATTCATGTTATTTTGTAGGGTTAAGTCATAAACTACAACTAAATTTGTCAATTGCAGAAAAATATCTTGAAAAAGCAAGAAGAATTTTTAAAGAAACACTAGAAAAGAGTATATATTCTTTTTATTATATACTCGCATTATCACATCTTTCCACAGTATTAGCATTACAAGGAAAAATGAATCAGGCACTAGAACTAATAAAAGAAGCTGAAAGTCTATTTCAAACTGAATATCTCTCAAGATATTTTGATCCAACAAGTAAAAGACAAACTACTCACTCCTTTAATTTAATTAATTTCTATATCAAATCAAGAGTATATGGGAAAATTGAGGAAGATGCAGAACTTGTAAGTAATATCTATAATAATTGTAAAGTAAACTATAGTGATGCTGTTATGTTAACGGAATTTTTGCTAAATGCAAATCTAAATGCTGAACAACTTGGAGAATTAAAAAACGTTAACAATGCAAGTTTAGAACGAGTAATACACATTATAAATTTCTTATTAGAAAAAATGAAAATAGTTGTGGAAGTAGATGAGGAGCAACATAGTCTTAATTGTATGGAAGCCCTTCAACAAGGATTTAAATCAGATAAAATGACCTTTATCGAAAAAGCATATGCAAATATACTTATAGCTCAGGAATTGTTTTCATTAAATCGTTTCGCAGAAATCTATTCTTTATTAAGAAAATACGAAAAACAACTTGATAGAATAGAGGTTTTAGAGATGAGAATCTACATGGAAGCATTCATTCAAGTAGGTAAATTTAGAAATGGTGACCCGCTAGCGCCAGCTTTGCATTTTATGGCTATTAAACGCTGTAGAGAACGCAAATTTAGTAGATTGGAAGGAATATTACTTGATCAACAGAAAACTCTCCAGAAAATCGCTCTAAATGCTCTGAATTACTAATTTTTTAAATTTTTTTCATATTTTTCAAATTATTCTGCTATTTGACAAGATTTTTATTTTTTCTTTTGATAATCAATAAGACGAAAGATGAAAAACAAAGATTCTTTATGGCATAAAATAAAGACAGGTCCAAACCCGCCTGAGGAGATTTATGCAATCATTGAAAACCCAAAAAATAGTAGAAATAAGTATGAACTCAGTAAAGATGGAGTCATATATTTAGATAGAGTTTTACATTCTTCCGTAATCTTTCCAGGAGATTATGGATTAATTCCCCAAACTTATTTTGAGGATGGAGATGCTTTAGATATTCTTGTTCTTATTTCTGAACCAACCTTCACAGGCTGTGTTGTTGCATGCCGTCCAATAGGTGTCTTACGTATGAAAGATGAAAAAGGGCACGATGACAAAATTCTAGCTGTTGCTTCAGAAGATCCCTTCTTCCATAGTGTTTATTCTTTAGAAGACGTTTATCCCCATACTCTAGACGAAATAGCTGAATTCTTTAAAACATACAAAGGACTTGAACATGGGAAGAATGTAGAAGTTATTGGTTGGGATTCAAAACAAGAAGCATTCAAGAGTATAACTCGTTCCATGAGTTTATATGAAGAATTATTCAAGGGCAAATAATAACATCTATCTTTCCTCCTATTTCAACAAATTAACGCTTATATTTTCTTTGTCAAAACGTAATGTATTTAATTCAAACTCATTTGATTTTATTCCGAGGAAATATCTTAGTAAAGGCGAAATAAATGGACATTAAAGATTGTTTAGATCATTCCTGTTTAAGTGAAGTTGATAAAGAGAAATTAATAAATCTTAACAACCCTAAAGTAATAAAAATTATTGATGAATACATCAGTCTTTGCAAACCCGCTGAAGCAAGAGTTATCGATGATTCAACTGAAGATTTAGATTATGTTCGTAAATTAGCTATTCTTAATGGGGAGGAAACAGAATTAGCTCTAGATGGACACACTGTTCATTTTGATGGTTATTATGATCAGGCTAGAGACAAAGAACACACTTGCCTGCTAGTTCCTAGAGGAGAACAACACAAATATGGTAAACATATTAATACAATAGATCGAGAAGAAGGGCTGAAGGAAATATTTGAAATAATGAATGGATGCATGAAAGATAAAACTGTTCTTATTCGCTTCTACAGTTTAGGTCCAAATAATTCAGAATTCAGCATACCAGCTCTTCAAATTACAGATTCAGCCTACGTTGCACATTCAGAAGATATTCTATATCGTCAAGGATATGAAGAATTTAAGAGGTTAAATGGATCTGAAGATTTCTTTTATTTTATTCATTCAGCAGGAGAGTTAACAGATAAGAATGTTTCAAAAAGTATCGATAAGAGAAGAATCTATATTGATTTGCAAGAAAACAGAGTTCTTAGTGTTAACAACCAATACGCAGGAAATTCTCTAGGATTAAAAAAACTCGCTCTTCGTTTAGCAATAAATAAAGCAATAAACGAAGATTGGCTTGCAGAACACATGTTTATCTCAGCTATCTATCCATTAGATAAAGGTAGGAAATCGTACTTCTTAGGAGCTTTTCCGTCTGCTTGTGGTAAGACTTCAACAGCAATGGTTCCAGGTAACACCATAGTAGGAGATGATATTGCATATCTTCGAATTAATGAAGAAGGAGAAGTTAGAGCTGTAAATATAGAAAATGGTATATTTGGCATCATTAAGGATGTAGGTCCTAGAGATGATCCAGTTATTTATAAAACTCTACAATCACCTAATGAAACTATTTTTTCCAATGTTTTAATTTCTGATGGAATACCTTATTGGATGGGAATGGGAAAACAAGTAGAAATTCCTGATAGAGGTACTAATTGGGCATCATCAAAAGTGGGGGAATGGTTTAGAGGTTTTTGCTGTGATGATGATGGGAATGAGATTAGATTTTCGCATCCAAATGCAAGATATACAATTAAACTAGAAGAACTTGATAATGTAGATGAAGCACTTCACGATCCTGAAGGAGTAAAAGTGGCTGCGATTATTTACGGAGGAAGAGATAGTAATACTTCTGTACCTGTATATGAAACTTTCAACTGGAATCATGGTGTATTCGTAGGATCAGCTATTGAATCAGAAACTACAGCTGCAACTTTAGGAAAAGCTGGAGTGAGAAAACACCAACCTATGGCTAATCTGGATTTTATCGTAGTCCCATTAGGTGAATACCTTAAAGCTCATTTTGATTTTGGAAAAAGAGTTGAGAAAGAAAAAAGACCCGCTATTTTTAGTACTAATTATTTCTTAAAAGATGAAAACGGAAAATACTTTGATAAAATACTTGACAAGAAAATATGGCTTCTTTGGGCTGAAATGAGAGTGAATGGAATATGTGATGCAATTGAAACACCTATAGGGTACATACCTAAATATGAAGATTTAGCTAAATTATTCAAAGAAGAATTTGATCACCACTATGAAAAAACTAGATATGACTCAGAGTTTTCAATAAGAATCGATAAGTTCTTAGAAAAAATTGATAGAATTGAAGCAATTTACAAAGAAGAAGAAAACATACCAAAAGAACTCTTTGATGAACTGAATAATCAACGCAAAAGATTATTTGAATCAAAAGAGAAGTACGGAACTGAAGTGATATCACCTTTTAGTTTCTAAAATAATCTCTCTGAAGTAATATTTGTGGGGAATATATAGGGAAGAGTAGTACCATTTTTGATAATGTTGACAATAGGATATCTCCAAGAAGAAAAAAAAGAAAAAAAGAAGTTAAACTGGTTTGCCTTAGCTAATTCACTTGTCGGAATACCAACGATTGCGTTTATAATCCTTCTATTAGCTAAAGGAATTATTTCTGACTATTTAGTAATTGTATACATTGGTTTGTTCGCTATCACAACAGGTGTATTCTATTCACTTTTCAAAATAATTAATAGATGATTTTTCTTCAAAATTTTATAATTAGGTTTTAGCTTTTTATCCTAACTTTTTTCTAGATTTAACTAAAAAGCATTTTAACTTAAAAAAGCCTTCATACTAATAAATATTCGAGAATAAGAACTTATGATGTAAAAAAACATGTTTTTTATAGAATAAGCTCTCAATTTCGATATTTTCACCCCGTAGCTATTTATGTCGGGAGTTTTACGAGAAATAGATGTTTCAAAAAGATATTTACATAATGTAACAAAATTAGTAAACTTCAAATCTAGAATTGAATAAATGAAGATTTCATTCTTTTAACCAAAATACAAATAAAAATCAAATTGTGTCATCCAACTTTAAATAATGAATTGTATAATAATGTATAATTTAACTAACGAAGAAGATCAATGAATGTTACACATTGCATGTGAATAAGAATGAAATTCATTCCAAAGCATTATCTGTTATCCGATCCTTCTTTCTGGGATCCCGTCTTCATAGAATGGAATTATACTGATACGATTCTACTAACATCTTATGATTTGTTAAGAAATGATGCTTTGATTTATGTTCTTCATTCAAACTCCATGACATTGAAGGAACTGATGAAAGAAAATGGTTTTCCAAAAAATACTAAGATTTTTGCTGACTCTGGAATCTTTATGCTTGAATGGTTTAAGTTAACTAAAAGTAAAACGTTTAAACAGGATTATTCAAATGTCAATCTTCCAATTGAGGAAATAATAGAAGGGTACAAATTAATAGATCCTGATTATTTAGTTGCTCCTGATGAAATAATATTACCAAATGAGAAAGAAGAAGTAGTAAAAGAAAAAACAGAGAGAATAAAAGAGGGAATATTAAAAACTCTAGATGAATTCCCAAAGCAGAAAATTGTTGGTGTGATACAAGGAACAAGAAAAGAAACAATGGATGAAATTTACGATTTTGGAAAGTCAAATGGCATAACAATATTTGCAAGAGGAGGATTAATCCCAATTAAAAGAAGAAACAATCTGTATTGTAACGTTCTAAAATATTCTAGACAACTCACAAGTGAGAAGATATTGCATGCTTTTGGAATTGTAGATTTGGATCAAATAAAATGCTATGGAAAGTGTGCACAAATAGACTCTTTTGATAGCACAATTGTAAGAGCTTTGACTGCAGAATTATATTGGATTGATACAAAGCTAACAAAGCATAGATTCAATGATCAAGTGATAAAAGATTGTGATTGTATCTATTGTAGATATCTAACAGAGATAAACTTAGATAAGTATGATTTTGCTTCCAAAATAATAATGCAGAATTTATATCTTCATAATATAATAACCATTTATGATCAGTGTAATAAGATGAAGAATTTCAAGAATTAAAATATAATTTTTACAATACCAAATAATTACAATAATAATACATTGATAATACAGTTGAATTGTTGTTAAATAAGAGTTTTGTCTGAAATTGTGGTGGTTTATACTCTCAAACCTTTGCATAACATCATAAATTTTTCTACAATAAAAATAAAGAAATGATAAAATAAACTTTGATTATATTTTATTAATAAAAAGTTACGAAATACTTCCACAAAATTAAAGAAGAAAGAAAATAAAAAGGTAAGTACATGAGAAGAATGTTAAGATCAAAGCGTGGAGTTACTAGTATTATAGCGACAATTGTAATTTTCACTGTTATGGTAGGAGCTTTAGGATTAGCTTTGTCTCAAATCGTTCCATCAATGGAAAGATTCCAAACTGAAAGTGATTTAACAGCTGCAACAAATGCTTTTCTTTCATTTGACTCTGAAATTAAAAATCTCATAAACACTCCTGAAAACTCTTCAAGTGTTATAAGGTATAATATAAACAACGGAATTCTAGATTTATTAAAAGATCGGGAACTGTTTTTAGTTGTTAAATCAGGTGGAGAAGAATTGCTAAATTATACTTGCTACACAGGTGAAGTGGTTTACAGATTAGAAGGAAACTTCAAAGGCTTAGGGGGAGCAATATATGATTTTGGGAGTCCAGTATTGTTAGTATATTCAATTAATAGAACAACACAAATGACAAATATCGTACATCAAACTTTTGATAATTATAAATTACTCAAATTATATTATAGTGTATTCTTAAACATTGAACAAGTTAGTGACAGTGAAATTGAAATTAATTTTATAATAATCCATCTTAATACAACAAAAACAATTGAAGGGCAAGGAGAATATTTCCCAATTATTAACACTCAAACTAAAATCCAAATAACTAAAAAAAGTCAACTGCTAGAATTTTACCATCCAGGAAATAGAAGTGATGATTTGAGTATTGTAGCAAGAACAATAGGTTTCTCACAATCAATTGAATATCCAATTGCTCCAGCAACATTTGATTTAACTATAAATCTAATTCACATTAACATATATTTTCGTACAGTCTAGTCAATATTTTCTTTCATTCTAAAAAGTAGAACTTATTAGCAACAATGTATTATTTATCATGGCGAAGTTTTCTCGTGTGGGATTTGACTTAAGCTTTCAGCCTTGAATGATAATCTCATTTCGAAACTTCGCCTTTATTATTTTAAAATATAACCTTCCTAAAACCTTGACTAATATCAAAAAGAAATACTCATAAACGTTTGATTTGTTCTTGTTCTGGTAATAATATATGGATAAGATAATTGAATTCAACGGAGTAACAAAGAAATTTCAATTGTTCTGGGAAGATGTTGTAATATTAGAAGAAGTGGATTTAGAGATAAATAGAGATGAATTAGTACTATTATATGGTCCAAGTGGAAGTGGTAAAACAACTCTGTTGAATTTATTAATTGGATTGCTTGAGCCAGATGAAGGAGAGATCCAAGTTGCAGGATTGTATATCGATCTTATAGATGATAAAGAAAAATCAGATTTTAGATCTAATTATCTAGGTATTGTTTTTCAAGAGAATAATCTTATTTCAACATTAACAGTTACAGAAAATATTGTTTTATTCCAGGAATTATGTGGAATTAAAGTTGAAGATAATGGAGCAAAAATTGATGAACTTCTAAAGAAACTCAAAATTGATCATAGAAAGGATAGCTTTCCAGCACAATTGAGTGGAGGTGAGAAAAAAAGAGTTGCTATTGCTAGAGCTTTATCGAATGATCCATACATTTTGATTCTAGATGAACCTACAGGGAATCTGGACAGAGAATCTGCAAATCAACTGTGTGAACTGGTTCAAGATTTGTTTCTTACAACTGATATGACAATATTAGTGGCATCTCATGATCAAAAAATGATGGACATTGCTACAACAATCTACAGAGTGGGATCAAAAAAAATTGTACTTGAGGAAAGGAAACCTGAAAGAAAAAAAAAGAAATCAATGAAATATCGATCCATTGACTCCGTAGAAAGAATGAAAGAAGAAATTGAAATGTCGAAAGAAGATTCCATATACACTGAAGAAGAAATTATGAGTATGACAGAAGAGGAATTAGCTCTTCTTGAAGCAGAAATTGAAGATAAGGATAAGTAGAAAGTATAGATTTGGAAATGATTCAAATGATTGGTCAACTTAAATTCGCTTGGATTGATTTTAAAAGATCCTTCCTTGCTTCATTATTTACATTGCTAAGCCAAATAATTACATATTCGGCAATCACAATAAGTATAGGAATTTATTCTTTATCCAAACCATTTCTAAGTTGGGCTGTGAATTACACATTTTTCAAATCTTATATGATAATTGCTGCAGTATTTATCGCTGTTTGTATAATAATAGGAGGAGTTGTAACTTCTAGATCAATAGAACTGAAGTTTCAGAATCAGAAAGAAGATATAGGAATAATGAAGAATGTTGGGGGGAAGAGTAGATGGATATATAGTTACTTCATTTTTAATCAAATGTTAACAGCAGTGATTGTACTAATTCTAGGTATAATATTAGGAGTAATTTTTCTACTCATTATTTTAGGTTCATTTCATTATATATCTCTTTTTAGATACATTTTATTTATGCCGATACTAGGAGCAAATCTAATAATTTTGATTATTTCATATGTGAAAGCTCACTACACAATTATTAGATTTGTAAGTGAAAAAGATTTTGAAGAAACAACCAGTAAATTGAGTAAGTATAAGAGCATATTTGAATTAAACTCTATAATAAGAAAGGCTGGCACTTCAGTAAAAATGGGTTTAAAGAATTTCTTAAGATCTGGTAAAATATTATCCAGTCTATTATTTAGCTTTTTCTTGGTTTTTTCATCGATTTCATTTGTTCTGGGACCACTTACGATTGCAGAAACTTATACATATCAAATAGAAAATGGTTCTCAGATATACTCTTATGTTGTAGGAGAAACATTAATGGTTGACTTCTATAACCAAAGTGTATCACTCAATAAATATGAAAACTCTTCATTTGTTAAAAATCAAAATGAAATTAGCTATTTTTCAAATACCTCTCTTTCTTCTGGTTATATTAGTGATTTGAATGATTTGGGAATAGATTTTCAAGAAATATATATGTGTAAACTCAAAGTGGAAGAAATTCCATATATTCAAGTTAGTCCATATGGTTACAATTTAATCGGAGAAAATCGAACCTTTTATGCTACAATTATAGGTTATAGTGAAGATTTCTTAACTGAAGATTTGTTTGTTTGGGGAGAAAATCCAAAATTAGGAAGTAATGAAGTTTTAATAGGGGATACTTTGGATCATGAAATATTTGATAACAGCTCAGTAG
>JBHLQZ010000017.1:0-15708 GCA_048883065.1 Candidatus Thorarchaeota archaeon
CTTGGGGAAAATCTTCTCCTAATTGTTCTCTATAGATTTCCTTATACTTGCTAATTAGTTTTTTTAGTTCTTCAGCTGGTATTTCAGTGTCTGATTCTATCTGGAGTTTTTCTTTCAGCTTTTCCAATTCTTTCTCAAAGTGTTCTTTACTAACACCTTTAACTACATCAGAATACATGTAGAAAAACCGTCTATAAGAATCATAAGCAAATCTTGGATCATTCGATATTTTGGCTAAACCTTCTACTGAAGCATCATTCAGTCCTAGATTCAAAACTGTATCCATCATACCTGGCATGGATATTCTTGCACCAGATCGAACAGAAACCAATAATGGATCTTCATTATCTCCTAATTTCTTACCAATAAAATCTTCTAATGAAGCTAACACTTCACTTATTTCTTCCTTCAAACCTTCTGGGTAAGTTTCATTTTTTTCTAGAAAATGAAGACAAGCATTAGTTGAGATAACAAAACCTGGTGGGACAGGCAAACCTAAGGATGTCATTTCAGCTAGATTTGCGCCTTTTCCACCTAACAAATCTTTCTTATCTGCACTTCCTTCACATATTTCCTTGTTAAAGAATTTGTAAACATACTTTTCAGTCATTAATGTTACACCTACGGATTTTTCAAACTAAACTATTAATTTTAACATTATGTTTTATGTTTTTCTTTGTAAAGATAAAGTTTAACAAATAACAATAATTTACCAAACTATGAAAAACAACATGATTTTACTGACAAATGATGATGGAATAAAATCCGAAGGTCTATTGTCTCTTAGAAATCATTTAAAGAAAACATCGAAAGTAATTTGTGTGGCTCCATCTGAACCAAGTTCTGCAATATCAAAGGCCTTGACATTCCATAAACCACTTCGCTTCTTCCCCATTACTTTTGAAGACGGTGATACGGGATACAGTACTACAGGATCACCTGCAGATAATGTTCATGTTGGATTTCATATTCTAAAGAAAAAACCGGATATTGTTGTCAGTGGGATTAACTATGGAGACAATTCTTCGATTCATTCAATATTAACAAGTGGAACATGTGCTGCTGCGTTTGAAGCAGCTTTTAATGATGTTCCTGCTATTGCTTTTTCTGCTGATGTTGCAGAAGATATTCAACTTACTCAAACAGGGATAGATTTTGAAAAAATGGCTCAAATCTCTCAGAAAATTGTTAATTTTGCACTTAATATGGACTGGCCAAAAGGATTGGCTTTTCTAAATGTGAATTATCCTACTGAAATTAATGATAAAACTGAAATCTATATCACTAAGCCTATTTTATATAAATATGATAATTATATGGTTGAGAAAAAGGATCCTAGAGGAGTTCCATATCTTTGGCTTTGGGGGGAGAAGAAGAGAACTTTTCCTGAATATACTGATACATGGTCCGTATGTAATAAAAAAGGCATTAGTTTATCAGCCATTGGATTAAATCTCAATATTGAAACAGATCAGTCACTTATGTTAGTGGAATCAGTAAAAACACAAATAGAAAGTATTTTGTGAATGATTATTTCTTTGATTCTTCACTACCTCTTTAAATACTAATATCAGAAATACCAATTGATAGAGTTTGTCCATCGAATCACGAGAATACCAGGATTACATCGTTGAAAAAATCTCTGAATTAGTGGCTACAAAAAATAATGTTATACTTGAACTTGATTGTGGTATGGGAAAACGCGTTTTGGTTTATCGTCTTCTTACTGAAATCTTTAAGGAAAAGAAAGTAGTGGTTTTTCTTCAAACACATTCTTCTCTAGAAGAAACAATCCAATATTTAGAAGAAGAATATGGAGGAGTAGAAGGTCTTGCGGCTATTAAAAGTGGATCTAATGCATCTTATAGGAAATACATTATTGCAAACAATAGAGTTATCTTAACGCTTCCTACTGTTTTTTCTAATACTCTCCAGAAATTTCCTGAATTAGTTGATGAAATTGATATATGCATAATAAATGAAGTAGATCAAATAATTCGTCGCGTTTCTCATCGTAGGATATTATGCATTCCATGGAACAAAATTATCCATCAGATGAGTGATAAAGTATTCATTGGTATGAGTGGGACTTTGAGGGATGACCATCTTGTTTTAGATGAAAATCAACTTCTTTTAAGAAATGAGTTAAAAACTTTGATAGATTTTATTCCAAAAAGCTCTATTATTACAATTGAGGATTTTATTGATACTGATTTAAAAGATTACATAAGGCATACAGAAGTTGCCATACAACCTGTTATAGATGAAAAAACTGCCAAGATTATACAAACGTTAACAGAGCAAATTGAAAATCTTAAGAATGACATAATGCAAGATGTAAAAGAAACATCTCCAAAAGATTTTCATCAACTCGAGAGAGAATTCTATCAAAGATTACCATTATTATCCGTTGAAACAGAATTAATTGAGAAGTTTAATCGTCTTCTTCTATTAAGAAAATACGTGTATTCAATGCCTGCAAGTACTTACAGTAATTATCTTCTTCGATATGGTATTGATGAGAACATCCTAAAAAATCTTCCAAAAATAAGTGGAAAGGAAGCGGAAGTAATAAATCTAGTAAAACAAACAAAGAAAACCACTATACTTTGTTCATTTCTATCTACAGTAGATTCTCTAACTAATCTTCTAGGAAAGGAAGGCATAGTTACATTCAAAGTTACTGGAAAAATGAAAAATAAAAACGAGATTATTGATTCTTTTAAGAAATCAAAAGAGAAATCAGCACTTATTCTATCTCCTATAGGAGAAAGAGATATTGACATCCCTCAAACAGATTTGATAGTTGTTTTTGATTTAGTTAATTCACCTAAAACAGTATATCAGAAGATGAAAAGGAGTCGAGGGGGTAAAGTGATTTTATTGTTTTATGAAAATACATCTGAGAAGAAGAAAGTTAAGAGGGTTGTAAGTGAAATAGCAGTTCGGTACCCTTGGTCTTTAATTATGTATTCAAATGACGAAAAACAATGAAATTTTTCTGGTCATAATTCATAAGCTTTTTAATATATCAAAAATCCCCTTTAGAGCGAGGACAATTTAGTTTTTATCTTGCGCATGGGTGTTAAAATGTCTAAGAAAAAGGATAAAATAGATACTAATAGTCGTTGGATTTTAATAAACTCTATGTTTGATGAACTTGGAAAGGTTCGACAGCATCTTGATTCTTTTAATGATTTCATCGGAAAGGGATTACAGTCAGTAATAAATGAAATCAAAGTAATAGAGCCTGAAGATTCTGAATTTTATGTGAAATTGGAGAGAGTTGAGGTTGAAGAACCAACAGTTCGTGAGGCAGATGGTTCTCAAAGTACAATTTACCCAATGGAAGCAAGAATTCGCAATTTAACTTATGCTTCTAGATTAAATCTATTCATGACACCTATTCGTCGTGATCTAGAGAACAATGTTGAGATACCTTTGGAAACAATAAGTGTATTTATTGGATATCTTCCTATTATGCTCCATTCAAAAAGATGTCAATTATACAACAGAAATGCTGAGCAACTGATTAAACTTGGAGAAGATCCAAACGATCCCGGTGGTTATTTTCTTGTAAATGGTAGTGAACGTGTTATAGTTACACAAGAAGATTTAGCACCAAACAGAATTCTTATTGAAAAACTTAGTAGCAAAGGAAATGTAACAAGTGAAGCTAAAGTTTTTAGTGTTATTCATGGGTTTAGGGCACCAGTAACAGTAGAACACACAAATGATGGACAACTACGCGTAAGTTTTCCAAGTATGCCAAGAAAAATATCTCTTATTTTACTCATGCGTGCATTAGGTATTGATAGAGACGATATGATAGCTATGGCTATAAGTCCCACACCTAAATTAAGAACAAGAGTGATGTCCATTCTAATGAGAGAATCCTCAGAGATAGATTCTACTGAAGAAGCACTTGATTACATCGGAAAAAGAGTTGCTGTTGGTCAAACAAAGGAGTACCGTATAAACAGAGCAATGCAAGTTTTGGACAAATACTTGTTACCACATCTCGGGAATGATGAAAACTCTCGATTAAAAAAAGCATTTTTCTTAGCTCGAATGGCTCAAAGATTATTAGAGTTAGAAGCAGGAATTAGAAATGAAGATGATAAAGATCATTATGCAAATAAACGATTAAAATTAGCTGGTGATCTCTTATTAATGCTCTACAGAGTTGCTTTTCATGCTTTATGTAGAGATATTAAGTATCAGTTAGAAAGGGTAACTGTTAGAGGACGTAAACCAAATCTCAAAACTGCTGTTCGAGCTGACCTCATTACAGAGAGATTAAGACATGCTTTAGCTACTGGAAATTGGACTGGAGGAAAATCTGGAGTTAGTCAACTTTTAGATAGAACAAACTACATGTCTGCCCTAAGTCATCTTCGAAGAGTAGTTAGTCCTCTAAGTAGGAGTCAACCCCATTTTGAAGCAAGAGATTTGCACCCCACACATTTTGGTAAAATTTGCCCTAATGAAACACCAGAAGGACCTAATTGTGGTTTAGTAAAGAATTTAGCTCTTCAAGCTTATATTAGTGTAGGATTGGACAGCAAGGAAATTGAGAAAAAATTAGTTGATGATTTGAAACTTAACAAAATAGAACCAAAAGATTTGTCAGAACCAAGTTCACCTTTAACAAAACTTGTAGCTGATCCAAATTACTACAAAGTTTTTCTTAATGGGAGCTTTCTAGGTGTTGTAGAAGACGGGAAGGAATTTAGTCGAAAACTAATAGAAAAAAGACGTATTGGAGATATTCACCATGAAGTTAATGTTGCATATCAAGAAGATACTAAAGAAGTTATGATTAATTGTGATGCAGGAAGAGTAAGACGACCTTTAATTATTGTAAAAGAAGGTGGAGTACAACTTACCAAAGAAATGCATACTTGGATTAAGAATGGCAAATGGTCATGGTCAGATCTTCTAAGAAATCAAGTTTTAGAATATGTTGATGCGGAAGAAGAAGAAAATCTCTTCATTGCAATTGATGAAGATAAAATTGAACTTGACTCCACACATTTGGAAATCACACCAAGTACAATTTTAGGAATTTGTGCATCTCTAATCCCATATCCAGAACATAACCGTTCCGATCGTAATGTGTACGAAGCAGGAATGGCAAAACAAGCTTTAGGGATATTTGCAGCTAACTTCCGTAATCGAATGGATACAAGAGCACATATTCTTCATTATCCTCAAAAACCTCTAGTTAAAACTCATGGAATGGATGCAATACAATTTGAGAGTAGACCCGCTGGTCAAAACTTTATTGTTGCCATTTTATCTTACGAGGGTTACAACATGGAGGATGCTTTACTAATAAATAAAGCAGCAATAGAGAGAGGTTTAGGTCGTAGTACCTTTTATCGAACATATGATGCAGAAGAAAGAAAATATCCAAATGGACAAGAAGATACTTTCGAGATTCCAGACGATACAGTTAGAGGATACAAAGATGAATCCCAATATGTTCATCTTGGAGAAGATGGAATTATTGAACCTGAAATAGCAGTAGACGGTAATAGAGGAGAAGTTCTAATAGGACGAACAAGTCCTCCAAGGTTTTTAGAAGAATACACTGAGTTTGATGTTCCTCCACAAAATAGAAGGGAAACAAGTAAAGCAATGAGACATGGAGAGAAAGGAATCTCAGATATGGTGGTTCTTACTGATACCAATGAAGGTAATAGATTAGTAAAAGTTAGAGTAAGATCAGAAAGAGTCCCTGAAATAGGAGACAAATTCGCATCTAGACATGGGCAGAAAGGTGTTATTGGTTTAATAATACCACAAGAAGATATGCCTTTTACAGAATCAGGTATTGTTCCAGACATAATAATTAATCCACATGCTGTTCCATCAAGAATGACTATAGGGATGTTAATGGAATTACTAGCAGGTAAAGCATCAGCTCAAGGAGGTAAAGCTATTTACGGAACAGCTTTCAGTAATACAAAATTAACTGATTTACATCTTGCATTAAAAGAAGCAGGTATGCACCCATATGGCAGAGAAGTAATGTATGATGGTAAAACAGGTAAAAGACTTGAGGGAAATATCTTTGTAGGAGCACAGTTCTATCAAAAGCTACATCATTTAGTACAAGACAAAATTCATGCACGTGCAAGAGGTCCAATTCAGATGCTAACTAGGCAACCAACAGAAGGGAGAGCGAGAGAAGGTGGTTTGAGATTTGGTGAGATGGAAAGAGATTGTCTTATAGGTCATGGTACATCAATTCTTCTAAAAGAAAGATTGTTAGATGAATCAGATAAAACAGAAGCGCTTATTTGTTCCGAATGTGGATTCTTAGCAATGTATGATCGCAATCGTGATCGATATCATTGTCCAGTATGCAAAGAGGAAACTACTGTTTCAAAAGTTATTATAAGTTATGCCTTTAAATTACTATTACAAGAACTAATGAGTTTAGGTATTGCACCACATATAGAACTGGAAGATATAGCTTAAAGAAGATATCTTGATATTAAATTCTTGATTCCAAGATTTTTTCATATTCAATTTCAGAGATTTCTCTAGAATCATGGAGATTTAACTTTTCTCCAATTATTTTCGCTAAAAGATGATAACAAATTGATTTCTCCTCTCTTCCAAGCACCCTGATTTGAAAATCAGTGCATTCACAGAAAGATGAGTTTATTATGAGATAGTTTCTACTCTTTCCCTCAACTTCCCAAAAAAATAAATTTCTGTTTAAGATTAATTTGTGAAGTCTTTTTTCTTTAAGAATTTTTACTGCTTTTTCTCCTCTTAAGTCAAAATATGCAAGAATTTCATTTTCTGTAATTTCTGATAAACCTTCTTCCTTTTCAATTAATTTCATAAGTTTTTCTAGCTTTTGTTCATCTTCTGTAGAGGGAGAATTCATTTTCATCTAATCTTTCTTTATATGAAATTAAGAGAAGGTTTCAAAGTATAAATATATTTTTTCTCACTTATTGTTTTATCATTACATCTGCTAAATCAAACTGTCTGAGTACTAATCTCTTAATTTTGTTAATGTTCTTTCCATTTCTTCCAATAGCTCTTCCTTTATCTTTGTTATCTACCTCAATAGTTGCAGTTTTACCACTTTTCTTTTCTAAAAAACTAATTTCTTTGATTACAATTGGAAGAAAGCAATTTCGAATAAATTTAGCAGGATCTGATGAATGTTCTATTACAGCAGCTTCTTTTGCAATTAGTTCTTGAAGTTTCTTGATGTTTATTCCTCTTTTACCGATAGCTAGACCTGCTTGTCCCTCAGAAACAACAAAAACCACTTTATTATCTTCTTCATCTAAAATACAGTCCTTTATCGTAACATTGACAATTCCTTGAAAAATTGTTATATATTGCATTTCTGTTTGTGATAGTTTAACTGCTGGCATTTTACATCCATCTTATTAATAATTAGCTTTTTTACTCATGTTATTTATAGTATTACTAAATCATAGATTTAAAGTAAGAAAGTCCTTTTTTCATTTTAACTTTGTATAAGATGATATTTAAACATATTTGGAATATTTCAAGCATGTTATATATCTCCATCCTACTTCTTTTTCATAACTTTTAGAATGTCACTATCTCCCATTTCATGAAGAGTTAAAACTGCTACGAAATGAGGTCTTCCACAAACCGCTCCTAAATCTAATGAAGAACTTGGAAACTCTAATACGGGAATCTCTGATAAATTTGCATAGTAATAAACATCATCTTTTATGTTTTTTGGTGTGTTTTGTGCTACTATAACAAGTTTTGCTTGCTTATTAAGCAAGGATTTCATGGCTGATTCACGTCCATAGGAAACTTTTCCAGTATCTACTGCTATTCTTATACTTCTGTTCAAATCCATTGATTGTCACCAATCGCTTACTTGGGCTGTCTTCTTAACTGAAATTCTTAAATTTTTTCACTCAAGAGTTTTCTAGTTTTTATTTTCGCAATAGGAATTTATTATATTTCAAAAACTCCAGTAAAGAGTGCATCCCAAGCCTTACTCCAGCGATCTGGGTGTGCTACATCAATCCAAAAAGCAGTTTTTGGACAAATATACGCTTTTAATTTCTTATCTTTTATTAGTAAGGGTAGAATATCATTAGAAATCGATTTACCTTCTGATTCATTTAAGTAATCAAAAATAGCAGGTTCAAAAACATAAATTCCTGTATCAATATACCCACTCTGTTGGGATTTTGTGGGTGTTTCTTCAAATTTTACAACTTGATAACCAGTTAAGTCATCAACATAAAATACACCGTAATCTGAAAAAACTGCTTTATCACTTTCTTTTCCCATTGATAAATAATAATCATTTACACTCACACCACAAATAGTTGCAATAGATTCTTTCTTATGGCTTTTATGAAAGTCAATTATACTTTCAAGCTTTATATCTGTTAAGATATCTGAATTCATGACAATAAATGTTCCAGTAACAAGGTTTCTAGCGTTATAGATAGCACCTGCTGTATCAAGATTTGATGATTCACTCACATAACTAATATCTAACCCATTCCAATTTTGACCAAAGTGTTTCATTACTCTATTTCCTAGTTTCCCAATTAATAAAACAACATCAGTAATTCCACTTTTAGCAATTAACTCCAAATTATATTCAAGAAGTGGTTTATATCCTACTGGAATCATTGCTTTGGGGATAGATTCGGTTAAAGGTTTTAATCTTGCACCTTCTCCTCCTGCAAGAATAAGGGCTTTTATTTTTCGAAGTTCAAATTCTTTCTCAATTATCTTAATTAGAAAATCCTTTATCGATCCAGATCCTTTTTTCTCTCTTAATGCATTCCAAATTCTTTCGGGAAATTCTACAGTAAATTTATGTACCATAATTACCACATTTAATTATACGTATTTTATTAACACAATTATATGTATAACATTCTAGATTGGTTCTTTTATTTGTTTTTGTTTTCTGTAATAATGTAATTAGACATCAATCCAATGAAACCAATAACCTTTTTAATTCTGCAATAATAGGTTGTTAGTTCTGAGAATCATAGGTGAAAATGCTGTCTAATAGAATATCTACAACAAAACACGCAATGGAAAGACAAAAAAGAAAACAGAAAATAGCAGAAAAATACAATTTTACACCTGACCAAATTCTTGATTTAAGCACAGGCGATAATCTTTTCATTCCTCCTTCTATGATTCAAAAAGCTCTGTTAAAAGAGATTCAAGCAATTGATTTACGTGAAAGTTACCCCATAGATTATTATTCAATTATTGAAGAAATTGCCCGATTTGTAGGGGTTCAAACCTCACATATTTATCCAGGTCTAATCCATGGACAGCTTATACAAAGATTAGTTTCTGTTATCACTAAAGCTGAAGATACAGTTTTATTACTTAATCCAGACAAAGGGATATATTATCAAATAGCAAATAATAATAAATTGAACATCCAAACTGTAGATTTAACAGAAAATTTTGAACTAGATTTTAAAGCACTAATACAGAAAATTGAGGAAATTAAACCAAATGCAATCATTTTTTCTTCACCTCATTATCCAACGGCTAATCAATTTCAAGAAACAGAGATATTAACTCTTGCTAAGGAAATAAAAACACAAATCATCATAGATGAATCATATGTTGAATTTGGAAAATACACACTTTCTAATCAAGTTCAATTTTTTGATAATTTATCAGTTGTTAGATCTTTTTCCAAAGCATGGGGATTAGGGGCAGTTTCATGTGGATATGTTGTATCAAACCCAGAAATAATTAATGGTTTAAAAGAAAATTTCTTTATTGAAGAGATACCTCCAATTCATCTATTAGCAACAAATTATGTTTTGAGAACCCCTTACAAATTCTTTGAACTAATCAACAATTTCATTGCAGAGAGAAAAAGAGTAATTGAACACCTAAGAATGTTAAAAGGATTAAGAATATATAGAAGTGATACAAATTTTCTTTTTATTAAATTCAAACAAGATGTAGAGGAGTTATACAATCAGCTTTGTAGTAAAGGGATAATTATACAAACTTTTGAGAAATATAAGCAATTTAAAGACAGA
The DNA here is from genome assembly GCA_048883065.1 of Candidatus Thorarchaeota archaeon. Lineage (GTDB taxonomy): Archaea > Asgardarchaeota > Heimdallarchaeia > Heimdallarchaeales > Heimdallarchaeaceae > UBA460. The sequence goes on from JBHLQZ010000017.1 coordinate 10,062, forward strand.
GAAAAATATTTCTTAGTTACTTTAGGGGATACAAGTATAAACGATCGTTTTATTCTAGCTTTAATCGAGCTTCTCGAATCTATTTTGTAAAAAATCTTTCTTGATTTATATTATCTCAGTTTTTTATAATAACGTTTTACAGGACTTCCACATTCTGTACAATTAGTTCTTTTTGTTTCGAATTTTGTGTTACATACATTACATTTCCAATAATATTGTCTTTTACTTTTTATTTTGAAAAACTGGGATTTAACTGGAATTTGCAGAAAAGCACATAAATTTTGTATTGCATTATCATCACTTAAAATAACAGAGTTAGGATGATCTAATGCTAATGCTATGACTTGTATATCTATAGTTGACAAAGAATCTAAATCTCCGGATTCTGCTGCTTTAATTCTTACTTCAGAAAGAGCACTATTAGAGGGAGTATCGAAAATAGTCTTTTCGCTTCCTTCTATCAATTGAAAAATGGTTTGGGCTTCGTGAGATTTTATTTCTTCTTTGAGCTCTTCAGGTAGAAGCAAGAACTCATTTATTGCCAAATTTTCTTCAATATAAGAAAAATGTATAATTGCTGTTGTATCAACAATCAAATACATCTCATGATTCTGATTATTTATCTTCATTAAGATCATCAAAATTAAATTTGAGTAACTTTTCTCTTACACGCTCTATGTAATTATCTGAAAATCTTATGAAATTAATTTTATCTTTTGATTCAGATACAGAAATAGATTCTTTGTAACCTAAACTATAATAGGATTTACCATCAATAACAACTTTTCCTGCTCTATATTTGCTTAGATTTTTTATTTTTATTTTTTTACCTGAAGGTATGACTATTGGTACTATTTTCTTAGAAAAAGGACATACTGGCACAAGTATGACAGCATTAATATTAGGCATGAGTAAGGAACCTCCTGCTGATAAAGAATGCGCACTTGATCCGGTACAACTTGCTACAATTAATCCATCACCGTAAAAGGTGTAGAAATATTGATCATCAACATATACTTTAAGCAACAGATTTTGTCCTACATTATCTGCAGCTACAAGTACATCGTTTACAGCTGATAAGCTTGGATAATTTTCAGAGTATATTGATATTGTATTATGTTCTTCAATGAAATATTCTTGTTTTTCAATTTTATTTATAGCTTCTTCAAATTCTTCAGGTATTATTTCAGATAGAAAACCAACTCTTCCACAGTTAATTCCTAAAATTGGAGTATTTTTCCAGTTAGCAAAAGTTTTCAGAATTGTCCCATCTCCGCCAAAAACTAGAATAAGATCTATTTTATCATCTTTGTATGCTTTGTATTCTCCTTCGACTTTCTTAGCTAAGAAACTATCGATAAGCACCCTATATCCTCTCTTTTTCAGTTTACTAAAAGCATCTATTGCAATTTTCTTTGAATCTGCCTTCTTTGAACTTGTTATTAATATACATGATTCTTTAGATATGAAGTGCATCTTATGATATGAGAAAGATTCAAATTTAAAAAAGTTAGGTATTGACTTTATTTTTTTCTCAATTTAGCAATAAAATAACCTAAAGTATTATCCACCCCAGGTAAGAATCTTTGAAATGGGAAATCATATTCTTCATGAATAGATCCCATTTTTGATAATTTATATTGTTGTTCTAAAATTCTGAAATTATAATTTTCTGCGAATTTACTTATAATTTCCTCATTTTCTTCTTTAGTGATTGTGCATGTTGAATATACAATTGTACCTCCAGGTTTCAGTAATCTATTGCAAGCATAGATTATTGCTTTTTGATATTTTGATAAATCCTTTATTCTTTTAACAGATGTATTAAAAACTAAACGTGGTCTTAATCCCAAAGAAGAACAAGGTGGATCAATTAGTATTTTATCAAATTTAACTGTCCAAATTTCACTTAAATCTATTATATTACCAATTTTGATTGATATATTTTTAATTTTGAGTTGTTCAATTTTACTTCTTAATTTTTCTATTCTTTTTTCAGATCTGTCTACTGCTATTATTTTTGATTTATTACCTAATAGTTCGCTGAGATGTAAAGTTTTGTTTCCAGGAGCTGCACAACAATCTAGAATTGTTTCATTAGATTTTGGTTTCAAATTCATTGCTGTAAGAAAAGCTGGGATACTTTGGAAAAATACAGGATAATTCTTTAATCCAAATTGCTCTAAACTAGGAACCTTATATGGGGATACTAAATTTTTTGCAGCTATTCCATGTTTTTTATTCAGCATTTCATGATGACTCATTAATGCTTTGGCTTTAGCAACAACTATCCCTTGTTGATTTATTATTTTAACAATATCATTTTTCTTGACTCTGTTTGCTCTTTTAACACCAGGTACGAAAACATCTGCTCCTTGATAAACCATTTCAGCAGCTTGATTATCTACAATTATTTCTTTGAGATTTTCTGTTGATTTTAGCTTAAATTTTCCTTTAGGAGTACAAATGATTAAATTAGAGAAAATATCATGTACTCTAGCATTAAAGTCATTTTTAAGTAATAAATCCAAGATTTTATCGACTATTGATAAATCTCGATAAACATGTAAACTATAATCTTCTGTAGGGGTTATAATTTTTTGAAGAAACTTTCGACTACGCTTTTTTCCTAATAATTCTAACAAATAGTTCTTCATTTCTTCTGAAATAAGTGGTAACTTGGAAGTCATATTTCAACCAATCACAGAAATTACTTTATGAGATCATAAAAAGTGACATCATTACTTTCAGTATTTAATATCGCAATTGTTGCTTCACCATATAAATCCCCAAATGTTTCACCAGGATTTATTAAAACAGTTTTTCCTTCTTGTAAGGTTTCCTTATGATGAGTATGTCCTGTAATTATGTAATCATACTTTTGGGAATGTAGTAATGCTTCTGTAATAATCTCATTTGTTCCATGATAAAGTGCAAATTTCTTACCATCAAGTTCAATATCACCTAATTCATCGAAAAAAATACCAATATTTTCAATTGTTTTTTTTATAAATGGTATATCGCCAAGGTTATTACCTGAGCAAAGGTAAAATCTATTCTTAAAGTCAGCAAAAGGAGGTATGCAGAAAGGGGAGATTAGATCTCCAGCATGCATAATAACTTCTACTTTATTTTCTTTGAAAATTTGAATGGCTTTTTTAATATTTTGGAGGTTATCGTGTGAATCACTCATTATACCTATTTTCATTTCAAATAGATATTTCCTATTATGTTAAAATATTTTTGTTTTAAAATGGTGCGGAGAGGGAGATTCGAACTCCCGGACCACTAAGGACTAGAACCTGAATCTAGCGCCGTTTTGGCAAGTATGCTTCTGCATCACTTTTGACCACTTGGCTATCCCCGCATTTTATTCAAACTAGTCAAAAATTTCTTTCTAATAAGATATATAAATCATTGTATCTTTTGTTTTTTACCAATTAATAGACCAGTGATAATATGAGTTTTCGTGATTATCTTAACTCATTGAAATCTTCATCTCTTCTAGTAGAAATCAATGAAAAAGTAAATTTAGTGGGGGAAGTTACAGAATATCTCCAAGCTCATGATGGGAAAGCAGTTATGTTCAACAACATTATGGAATCTCAATTTCCTTTAGTTGGTAACCTCCTTTCCTCAAGAGAACAGCTCAAATTTATTTTGGGTGGAGATAAAAAGTTTCATGATAGCTTTAGAGATTCTTTATTAAATCCAATCAATCCAAAGGTTTGTAACCAAAGTTTAACCTTTGATAACAAGTTTTCAAGTAATTTGTTAAGCTTACCAATCCCTCAGTTTTTCGAACAAGAAGGAGGGAAATACTTAACTTCTGGAATCATCTTTGCAAACTTTCCAGGGACCGATAATCCTAATTTAAGTATTCATAGAATAATGATAATCGATAACCAAAGAGGTGCAATAAGGTTAGTTCCTAGAGATCTTCATAACATTTTCAACCACAATAGCGAAAAAGGAGAAGATACTCCTATTGCAATTGTTGTTGGTTATCATCCTGCTTTAGCTTTAGCTGCATCTTCTCCTCTAATAAAAGGTGAATCTGAATTAAATATTGCTAATAGTCTTTTGAGGGGGAATCTAGAAGTTGTTAGAACCCCCAAATATGGTATAAAGGTTCCAACTGATGTGGAATTCGTTCTAGAAGGAAAAATACTTGCGGGTCAATCCATTTCTGAAGGTCCTTATGTTGATATAACAGGGACTTTAGATGAGATGAGAAAACAACCTATTGTTGAAGTTGAACAAATTTATCACCGACACGATCCCATTTTTCAAACAATTTTAGCTGCTCATAATGAACATTATATTCTTATGGGCTTTCCTCGAGAAACGAAAATCTATAGTGAAGTAGCTTCGGTTGTTTCTAAAGTTCATGATGTTTATTTAACTCCAGAAGGATCAGGTTGGTTAAGTGCAAATATTTCTATTTCAACAGAAAAAGAAGAGGATGCAAAGCTTGCAGCAAAAGCAGCCTTTGAAGCTCACCCATCGCTTAAATGGTGCACTATTGTTGATGCGGACATAGATGTTTGGAATAGAGAAGAAGTTGAGTGGGCTAGGATAACGAGGGCAGGGGAAGGAGACATAGAAATAATAAATAAGGTTAGAGGATCAAGCCTAGATCCAGCAAAAAATATAGAGGATAAGACATCAATAAGAGTGATAATTGATGCGACAAAGAAAAAAGATCGAGAACAAAGTGGATATGAAAAAATAAGTTGAAGAAAAAGAGATGTTTATCAAAGTCATTTTTTAGATATATTTAAAAAAATATTTAAAGAAAAGCTAGAGATAATCCTTAGAGGTTAAAAAATGAATTTGATGAATGAGTTAAATAACTCTGATTTTGAAGTTGCTGACATGCTTCAAAGAGAATTAAAACGTCAGGAAGAAGGAATAGAGTTGATTCCTTCAGAAAATTACACATCTAGAGCTGTTCTTCAAGCTATGGGTAGTGTTTTTACAAACAAATATTCAGAAGGCTATCCGAAAAAAAGGTATTATGGAGGAAATGAAATTGTTGATGAAGTTGAGATTCTTGCTATTGAGAGAGCAAAAGAGCTTTTTGGATGCGAGCATGTAAATGTTCAACCTTATTCAGGATCTCCTGCTAATCAAGCAGTTTTTTTTGCTTTATTAAACCTTAAAGATAAATTTTTAGGATTTAATCTGACTTCTGGTGGCCATCTCACCCATGGCAGTCATGTAAATTTCTCAGGAAAAAATTATGTTTGTGTTAGCTATGATGTTGATGAAAAAACAGAAATGCTAGATATGGATTCAATCCACAAATTAGCAGTGCAAGAAAAGCCTAAAATGATTATATCAGGTTTGACAGCATACCCCCGAGAAATTGATTTTAAGGCATTCCAAGAAATCGCAGAAGAAGTTGACGCCTACCAATTAGCAGATATTTCTCATATATCTGGACTAGTAATCGGCGGTGTGCATCAGAGTCCTGTACCACATGCAGATGTGGTTACAACTACAACCCACAAGACTCTCAGAGGTCCTAGAGGTGCAATCATTATGAGTAAAATTGAGGACAGATTGCATGAGATACACCATCCTAATTCAAAGAAAAATCTTGCCCAGTTAATAGATTCTGCTGTATTTCCAGGATTACAAG
>JBHLQZ010000018.1:0-14547 GCA_048883065.1 Candidatus Thorarchaeota archaeon
GAGTAATCTAAAGCTCCAGTTTCTTTTATGATATCTCTAACTTCTTCAATTTCTTCTTCATTAGCAGCTTGATTACCGATAGTTTTTGATAGAATTTTTCGCTGTTCCTCATTTGCTTCCTCAATAGCTTTGATTGTTAGAATAGTCTTCTTTCCTTCTTTCAAATCACTGTCTACTGGTTTCCCAGTTTTCTTGGGATCTCCGAAAGTTCCAATAATGTCATCTACTATTTGAAAAGCAACTCCAGCAGTTTTTCCAAACTCACCTAGAGTATTAATCTGTGATTCTGTACCTTCAGCAAATATAGCCCCTATTCTAGAAGCTTTTTCAAATAAAGCAGCTGTTTTTCCTTTAATCATTGTATAGTATTCATCTTCAGTAACCGCAAACCTGCCCATAAATTCTGTTTCTATTATTACACCTTGAACTATTTGAAAAAAACCTTCATTGAACTCAATTGCTGCTTTTAAAGTAACTGCAGGAGGAAAATCTGTCGTATTTATAGCTTTATAAGCCAGATTATATGTGAAATCTCCCCCTAAAATCCCCATAGAAACACCGAAATCATCAGAATTAGTATTAGAATATTTTTCATTAGCATAATCTCTTAATGAAATATGAAATGTCTTCTCACCTCTCCTGATATCTGCTTTATCCATTATATCGTCATGAATTAAGCTGGCATTGTGCAATAACTCAAGGGAAAGTGACGTAGGAATTATTTTTTCAACATTTTTTTGTGGAGTAACAGATAAGAATGAATCTACTAAAAGTATTGGTCTTATCCTTTTCCCGCCTGTGAAAAGAAAATCATTTATTTTTTTATAATAAAATTCAAGAAATGGACTTCCTTTAACTGCTTCAATATGATTATCCATAAAAGTATGCAGGGCTAGATTAATTTTACTAAGAAGATTAGAGTAATGTGTAAGAAACATATATATCGTCCAAGCTGTTATCAATTTTCCAATATTCAGCTAGTATTAAATTTTTGTTCTTCGTGCGTCTATTTGCAAACACAAGATATATGTAATATTATTTTAAATTCAATATGATTTGTATGGTTAATGTCTCTAATTTTCAAGAAATAGCAAATCAAATAGAAATTGAATTGATACGTTTAGATAACTTAAGAGAAGAGATACTATTACTTTCTAGACAGATAATTAGATTATCAGGCCAAAGTATAGAGAATTTTCATAGAAATAAAGGCAATCAGTCAAAGGAAAAACTTAGTCAAGCAGAATCTAAAATGAAGAAAATTAAGGATTATATAGACAAAGGATTTCATTATAATCAATTAAATATTACAAATGTAGCAATGCAAGAATATGCTGAAGCAAAGCTTTTCTATGAATTAATAATTAATCAAAAATTACTCTCAATTGATGAAGTAGGTGTTCCTGAACAAGCTTATTTGTTGGGTATTGCAGACTTAATTGGGGAAATTAGAAGATACATTCTAGAAAAGCTAGTTGAGGGAGATATAAATAAAGCCAAAGATCTCTATGAAGTTATGAAGGAGATATATGGGACAATTTTGCAGATAGAATATGGAAAAAATCTAATTTCAGATTTTCGCCGCAAAAAAGATACAGCAAGGATATTAGTCGAGAGAACACTTTCTGATTTGTTTGTAGCAACTCAAAGTAGAAATTTCCAGAAAAATCTCAATGAATAGGAAAATGGGACTGATTATCTACTTCTATGCATATTATACCAATATCCATTACGTTAGTTCCTGTGTAACCTGTTATTATTTCTCCACCATTCATTTTGAAAAATTTGTTTGAGTTATGTTTGTTTAGCTCAATAGAAGCAGTTTTTGATTCTTCTTGGTTCATAATAGTAAAAGGACCCACAATAGCACCTGCAGCTTTTGAGTTACCATCAATTCCATCAGTTCCAAAAGATGCAAGATATATAGGATATTTACACTGATTCTGTAAAGCAAATCCCAAAGCTAATTCTTGATTACGTCCCCCAACACAAGGATGTAGAGATAGTTTAACTGTAGTTTCTCCACCAAAGACAATGAAATAAAATGAAGATTTAGACTTAATTCTTTCCTCAAATTTTTGACTTGCAATGTTTGCTAACATTTTTCCTGTTTCTCTAGCTTCACCTTTAATTTGGTAATCCAGAATTTCAACACAATGATTTTTACTTAATACTTCATTTATGCTTCTGAGAATTTCAGAGTTATTTCCAACTATAAAATTTTGAACGTGTGTAAACAATTTTTTATCAGAAGGAGTGTCTAGTATCTCCTTTTTCAAACCTTTTTCTATAATTGATGCAATTTTATTAGGTAGATCATAATAGATTTCATATTTTTTGAATATCTGTAAACAATTTTCCCAAGTCGAATTATCTGGTACAGTAGGACCTGATGCTATATTAGAGGGATTGTCACCTATTACATCAGAAATAATTATTGAGACAAGATTAGCATTCGTTTGAATTGCTAATTTTCCACCCTTTACTTTAGAAAAATGTTTACGAATTGTATTAAGCTCGTCTATTGTTGCCCCACTTTGATGCAGTTTATCTATTAATGATACATATTCAGGTAGAGCTAAATTAAAATCAGGAATCTCAAAAAGAGAACTTCCTCCTCCTGAAATTAGAAATAAACAAAGATCTTTACTACTTAAAGTTTGGATTAAGGAGAGAACATGTTCAGCAGCTTCAACACTTGCAGCATCAGGTACCGGATGTCCAGTTTTGTAGTATGTGAAATTAGTTTTCGATGAGAGGAAATTAGTTTTTTCATATGGTGATACAATGATAATACGAGAAAAAGACAAAGAAGAATGCTTGAAAAACCATTCTGCCATAGTTTGAGAAGCTTTCCCAATAGCTATGAGGAAAATTTTTTCGTAAGATGAGAAATCAATTTTCTTATTGTCTAATTCCATATTTTCTTCATCAAAAGAAATTGAGGAAGATAATAACCGTGCTGGTTGTGCTAATTCGAGTGAAACCTCTACTAAATCTACTAATAGCGTAATGATTTCTTTCTCTTTTGTATTTCTCGCCAAAGCTATAAGAGAATCTCTGTTCTGAATGAACATGCTAGAAGTAAATTATTTTAATGGATTATTTATCTTTCTGATTTCTATAACTATGTTTGATTATATCTTGAACAATTTTGGATGTTGATTTTCCTATTACATGCTTTTTCAGGCGTACTAATTTTGTGTGAGCATAACCTCTAGAAACAAGTGTTTGATGTAATTTCTCTTCTTGATGGAATTGATCATACCCTAGTGCAATAATATCAGGTTTTATTATATCTATAGGAACCATAAAATCCTTTTCACTGCCTAATACAACAGCGTCAACTTCTTTTATGCGACTTATTATTCTTGCTCTTTCTTTTTGATCATTAGTTGGAGGACGATTTTTCATTTTCTCTACTGTTTTATTGGTGGCTATCACAACAACTAGAACATCTCCCAAATATTTAGCTTGCTGCAAAGTATAGAGATGCCCCGTATGCAGAAGATCAAATGTTCCTCCAGTCATTACAACTGTTAGTTGTTTTCTTCCAAAATCAGTTAAGTAGTAATGATTTTTTGAATCTATTTTTATAGAATTTTTCTCAATCAAACTCTCCAAACTGGGATTTAGAATATCATGAGATAATTCCAACAATCTTGATAATGCAGATAAAGTCGATGGAGTTTTGTTTATTGTACAAGAATAAATGGTTTTCAATAGAAGTTTTTCAAGAGTATTTGTCATTGATTTTCAGATCCTTTGCTTCTATCGAAGTTAAATTCTACTATAACTTCATCTCCATCTTCCAAATCTAAGGCTTCTCTCAGATAAACTTCACTTATTAGTTCTAGAATGTTAGATCCATAATGGGTTCGTCTAGGTATAATTCCAGCAACTTTTGCAGATAGTTTTGGGATCTCTAATGCGTAACATAATACATCACCAAAACGTCTTTCATCTTCTTCAAAACCCGGAATAATAATTGGCCACGAACCTCTAATAAGATCTAGTCTATCTGTATCATTTGGGTGAATTCTCAGATTTAGTGTCCCTAGAAATGGATTAAAACCGAGTTTATCTGAAAATTCTTTCAAGTATGAATCGCGAGACATATAATACTTTCCTTGACCTAGTCCAGAAAAAACTGTTCCTCTAATCCTTATTGTTGTAAGGTCGGGATGTATTGCTCTTTCTATCTCAAAACGAAGTTTGTAGAGTATTTCCACTCCTTCTGGAGTTATTTGAACAAGAGATCCTTTAGGGGAGGATTTCCATGTTATGAGTCCTTTTTTATCTAAATCTAGTAAAAATCTCGAAGCTGTTTGTTGAGAGATAGAAAAAATGTTAGCTACTTGGGTAGTAGTAATTTCAATCTCTTTTTCAATTGCGCGATTTTGTGCTAAATAAATAAGAAGACCTTCATGATTTGAAAGATTAAAGATTGCCATTTAGCACACCAAGATTTAGTCAATTAACATAAATGAGTAACTATACTTAAGCTTTTCATTAAGACATAATGAATTTAGGTAACGTATGTTTATAGGATAGAAATTTATATTGCCAAGTTAAAACACTTTCATGACTTCCGATCAGACCATTATTGAAGAATGGGATAGAGTTAGAATTCCGTCACCTCCAGAACTAGAGGAAGTTAAATTAAAATTACGAGAAACAGCTCTTCTTGTTTTAGATATTCAAAATCAAAATTGCAATGAGGAAAGAAGACCAAGGTGTCTAAAAACTCTTTATAATATTCAAACTTTAATAGAAAAGTCAAGAAAGAGCGGGGTGCTAGTAATTTTTAGCTTAACAAGTGCAGCAACGAAAGCTGATATAAGAAAAGAAGTATTACCAACAAGAGAAGAAACAATAATTAAAGCAGGTGTTGATAAATTTTACAATACTGATCTTGAAAATATTTTGAAGGAAAATAAGATAAAAACAGTCATTATTGTTGGAACTTCAGCTAATGGTGCAGTGTTGCATACAGCAACAGGTGCAGCATCAAGAAAGCTTGGGATAATAGTTCCAATTGACGGTATATCTTCAACGTATCCATATGAAGAACAATACACTGTTTGGCACTTAATTAATGCCCCAGGAACAAGAAGAGGAGTTATTCTCACTAAGACCGAAAAAATAAGTTTTATCTAGTTTTTTAGTGAATAACTCTTATTATCAATAAGTAAAACGTATTCAAAATGAGAACCTCTATTACTTTACCTCTTACTCACAGAAGGGAGATTCCTGCTAAATTCAAAAAAGACGATAATCGTTTCTCAGAAAGTCTAGTAGAATTTTTCTTGGAAAACTATACTCAAAAAGGAGATTTAATACTAGACGTTTTTGCAGGATTAGGAACAACTTTTTTTGTAGCAGAAGAAATGGGAAGAATTCCATATGGAATTGAATATGTGGAAGAAAGATATCTCTACATAAAAGAGCATGTAAAAAATAAAGATAATATCATCCATGGTGATGCATTAAAATTAAGTAATTACAATCTTCCTAAATGTGATTTTAGTATAGCTTCTCCTGTATATATGAACAAAGATGACACAGAAAATCCTTATACTGCATGCGAGACTGAAGGAAATTACGATCAATACCTAGAAGATACACGAAAAATCTATTCATATGTTAAAGAAATTATGAAACCGGATTCACATATTGTGATAGAGGTATCGAATTTAAAACGAGATGGTGAAGTAACAACACTAGCTTGGGACATTGCAAAAACAGTTTCAGAAGTTTTACATTTTGAAGGAGAAATAATTGTTAATTGGGTAAGTAATAGTTCAGAAAAAGAAGATGGAATCTATTGTTATGGATATGATCACAGTTATTGTTTAGTTTTTAGAAATAAATAGATGAAAAACGAAAGTTTTATTAAAAGAGCATGATGAGAGGAAACCGTAACGGGCTCGTAGCTCAGCTAGGCAGAGCAGCAGGCTTTTAACCTGATGGTCGTGGGTTCGAATCCCACCGAGCCCGCCATTTACTTTTATAATCAATTAAATTAGAAAAATTAAATTATCTATTGATTAATATAATCATCCTTTATTTTACTCTCTCTTATCGTGTAATAAGATCCTTCTACATACTTTTCTTGTTCAACGCCTCCCCTGAATGTATTTACATTTAGCCCTTTTTCTTTAGCTACCCAAAATGCAAAGATGGGAGGAGCAATCCCATAAGGTATAACTGAATATTCTTCTAAACCTGAGTATGGGATTTCTATCCAATTTCCATATTCAAAATTTGGTTCTTTATTTGATAAAATGATAGGTTCTGCTTTAATCTTTTCTTTTAGAATTGGTGTAATTTCAGAAAGACGGGATAATGATTCACCTTCTGGAGCGATAAACATCACAGGTTTATTTTCTTCTGTTATGAAATAATTAGTATGACAATATTCTTCTATATCCTTACTGAAACCCATTAAAGAAAATTCATACATCTTAAACTCAGCAAACAAAGAATTTCCATAATTTGGTCCTGAAGCACAATAAATGAATCTATCAGATTCTGAGGATTTAATTCCTAGTTCTTTTAACTTCTTGTTGTCAACGATTTTACTAACTGTATCAGGTATATTCTTGAGTACTTCGAAATTAGGATCTTTTTGTAAACTTAATGCTATTAAGAGTAATGTCATCTGTACAGCTGTATAGCTTTTTGTTTGTGGAACATCATGTTCATAACCAATATACTTACTACTTATCTCTCCTTCATATGATGTGGTTGTTAGTGTTTCAAATTTTGAAGATTTTGCATAAATATAATCATCAGAGAAAAGTGCTAAAGGACTTTCAGGATTGTTTGTTATTGATAGTACAGAGCAGTTTTTACTTTTAGCTGCATGAACTGTCTCAATGACTCTAGGAGTACGACCACTAACAGATATTGGAATAAGAAGTGTTTTTTCATTAAGAAAATTAGAAAACCCACATCTATATCTTGACAATTCCATAGGAAAAATAACTTGTGTTTCATATGATTGTTTAGCAAAAGCATACTCGCCCGTAAGCGCAGCACAGTATGAGTCCCCACAACCTGTTAAAACGATTCTTTTAATATTGTTATTATCAACAATACTAGTAACTTTTTCATGAATTTTTTCTTTTTGAGAATCTAGAAGTTCTTTTAGAAATTTAGGTTGTTCTTGAATTTCTAAAAGCATATAATCAATCATTTTACTCATTTCATTGAAAAAGCGTTAGTATTTTAATATATTGAAAATGGGATTAAACATAATTTTTCTATTCTAACATATTCTTTTTATTCTCATTTTTGTTTTTTCCTTGAATAAGATTTAATCTGGTGACAAATTGAGATTCTTTCAACCTTTATCGCAAATAGGATTATCTAGATTATTAGGAGAAACAAGGACTCATCACCCAATAACACCAGGTTTAATCTCAATTGAAAATACAAGAGAAAAAGAAGGTTATTCAGGTTTTTTTGATTTTCCATTTCCACCTTCCATTTCTAAAAAGAAGAATTCTAATGAGGTTTTGTTTTGGAATTTACCTGATACAAAAATCGATAGATCCCTTGCAAAAGGTTTCTTTCTATCTGAACAACCTTTTTATCCTTCATACGTTCCAGATTCTCTTTCCTTAGAAAATTTTTCTAAATATGTAGATAAGTTTCAATCCTTTGAAGAACCTTACAAACAAATATTTACCTTACCTTTCTCATATGTAGATTCTCCACTTTTAGATAAAATCCTTGAAACAGATTGTTCCTTGTATATTCTAACTGGTATTTCTGCTCTTTTCAACAATCAAAGACAACTTACTGAAACTTGTGTGAATCTACGAGAAAAATTACCTCCTGATGTAGCAATTTACTTACCAGGACCCATTTCTCCTGCGTATTTTTCGTTTCTTGTATACTCGGGGATAGATTTGTTTGATAACTCCATTGCATACTACACTTCTAAGAATGGATATTTTCTAACAACTTATGGTGCTTTCAAACTTGATAACCATCCTCCATGTTATTGCAAATACTGTAATTCAACGAAACCTGAATTGCTTAAACATAATGAGCTGGTACTCAAGAATACCATAGGACGAATCCAATATGCAATAAAATCTGAAACTCTTCGATCTTTAGTAGAACAAGACATTCATAATTCTGTAACATTTGCAGCTTCTCTACGAATATACGACAATAGGTATTCAGAAAATATTCGAGTTCGTACTCCAATTATCTCTTCTGCGCCTTTAAAATGTATAGGAGAAGAATCTTTCTCAAATCCTTCTGTAATTGAGTTTCGAAAACGAGTAAAAGACAGATTCACACCCGATCCATTATCTAAAATTATTCTTTTACTTCCTTGTTCAGCCAAAAAACCTTATTCATTTTCTCATTCTCATATGTTATTTAGAAAAGCGATTAAGGATGGAAGTAAGGAACTTATAAATTATATTTCAGAATTAATTATAACTTCCCCATTATCAGTTGTTCCCCGAGAGTTAGAAAATATCTTCCCAGCACGTTTCTATGATATACCAGTTACAGGCCAATGGAGTTCGAATGAGATTGATGAAACAAGGTTAATACTTCTAGAAATACTAAAACATTATCCAAAAGATACTATCATACTTAATCATACTCATGGAGATGGCTATGCACAAATTACTGAAAATTTAGAAGAAACAACTTCTTTTGAAGTAATAAACACATCTAGTGATTCTCATCCTACTAGTAGTAAATCCTTAACAAATCTTTCTTCTGCACTAAAAGAGATATCATTACGAGATGCTAAGCCCAAAGAAAAATCTTCTGTTCCAATGCTCAAACAAATTAGGGCTACAGCCGATTTTCAATATGGACCAGGTACAGGAAAATTACTATTTTCAGATACAATCAAGTTTAAAGGAAAATATCCAAGAGACCGTCAGATTTTTTCTGAAAAGAAACAAGTAGCATCACTGCACAAATCTACTGGTTTTCTCTCAATATTCCCACAACACGCACAGAAAATTATTCACCATTCATATAACAATCTTAAATTCATGGATGATTATGTAAAAGGCAGCAATATTTATGCTCCCGGATGTGCAGAAGCAGATAATCGCATTCACCCTAATGATGAGATTTTTGTTATAACCAATGATAAAATTATTGCCTCTGCAACTGCATTCGTTTCTGGTTTAGACATGAATAAAATGACTTCAGGAAAGCTAGCAGAAATTAAAAAGAAGGTGAGAAATTGAAAATAAACAAAAACTTTGCAGAAATCATAACTAAAATACGAAACGATAATCTTGAAAGTCGTTCTCATTCCAGAGATTTAGTTCACTGGGAAGAGGAACATAGACTTCATTCAGGTGCTGCAAAAGCAATAGTCTTCATTCTCCCAACTAGAGGTTGCTCTTGGGCTTTATCAAATAGTGGTGGTTGTTCGATTTGTGGATATCTATACGACAATCCTCAAAATCCTGATTTTGAGAAAATAGTGAAATCGATTAGAGGGGCTTTAAAGGGAAAAATACAAAAAGATGAGAAATACTCAATCAAACTTTTTACAAGTGGAAGTTTTCTTGACAAAAAAGAGGTTCCAACAGAATTTCAAGTTGCAATTTTAAGAGAGATAGCCACATACGATCAAATTGAGGAAATCGTTATAGAATCTAGACCAGAATATATCAGTTCTAATAATCTAGCGACTCTCTCTAATGTCATTAACATAAACAAACTAGAAATAGCTATTGGTTTAGAAAGTTCAAACAATGAGATATTAAGGAATTCAATAAACAAAGGTTTTTACTGGGAAGATTTTAAAAAAGCTGTAAAAACAGTAATAGAAGCAGGAGCAAGAGTCAAAGCATATCTATTATTTAAGCCACCGTTTGTTTCTGAGTATGATTCAGCAGAAGATATTTTGCATAGTGTTTCTAAAGTTGTAGAAACTGGAGTAGACACTATTTCAATAAATTCAATAAGTATTCATCGTGGAACTTTTTTATCAGATTTATTTGAAAAAAATCAATACCGTCCCCCTTGGTTATGGTCATTATTGAATTTGTGTAAAGAAATAAAAACACAATTTCCAAATCTTAGAGTTATTTGTGATATTGTAGCAGGTGGTACTAAAAGAGGTGCTCATAATTGTGGATCTTGTGATAAAGATCTATTAAGTATTATTAGAGATTTTACTCTCACTCAAAATTTCAACAGTTTAAATAAAGATGTTCAATGTTCATGTTATAATGAATGGAAAAGCTTTCTTATTCATGAAAAATTAAATATTTCTGATTTGTAGAACTGTCATTTATTTATCCTTTCCATACTCAAGAACAACATCTTTGATTCTTCTAGCAATTCTTTCAAAAACAGGTTGAAGTAGCACTGGATCAACATCTTTTGTAGCTATTGCATACATGAAATTACGTTCATTTAATGATACAAATATAATCTGATATTTTTCTGAAACAGAAATTGCGTTCTCAATATCTTCATCTTTCATCATTTTAACAATTTCATTTAGGAACTTTTGACAAGCATTCAATGTTTTATTAACTATTTTTTCCTCTAATTTGCCATTTTCGAAAAATAAACTAGCTTCTTCTGCTTCATGGTTAATAAAGACTAGGTGTTCAATTCCTCCAATTGAGTTAAGAATATTAAAAGTAACAGCTGATAATTTTTGTTCTTTTGTAGTTTTTTCATCTTCTTTTGTATCCGTTTTTTTACGTTCTTTTGTAACTACTTCAATTTCATCATATTGAATTGGAATACCAACAAGTTCTAAATCAAATAAAAATTCGTCAACTGATGCCGTAACTGCTTCTTCAGCTTCTCTTTTAGTTTGATATTCCATTACTGGATTGAATAGTTCATCAACTGTCTGTTCAAAAACAGCTGAAGCTCCAGAAAAAACTTGCTCAGGATCATCACTATGAAATTTAGCTCTTGATTTTTCTTCAAATACAGAAGAGATGTTTTCTATAAGCAAATCTGCGTCCTTTTTTTCTTTTAAACCATGATTCAAAACATATGTAATATCTTGTATTTTGACAAAAGATATTTTGGATTTTGATAATTCTATCATACCTTTTTTTGATATTTTTGTGTCTTCAGCAAAAGTGGATATTGCTTTAACTATGTTTGATAGGATTTGATGAGGACAATAATTCGAATTAAAGATTCTCTCTTTGTAAATTATTCCGTCCTTGTTTCCAAGGAAGAAACCATATATTAAATCCGTATATTTTGAGAGAGAACTTGAAATCTGGTCGAACGTTTGAATCTCCTCAATGATATTTTTCAATATTTACATATATTAATTATCCTCTCTGCATTGTGCAATTTCCATATACTTATTATTTAGTTTTTATTCATCAAAGTATACACCTTTGAATAGAGATTAAAAGAAAAACACTCACACATGGATAATGTCTAAAACAGACATTAATCAAAAACATAAGGTGTTTATTTCAAAAAAATAGGCTAAAGGGGTTGCAATTTAATTTGGATGAGAATCAAACATCTGATGGTTTGACAGAATTCATTAATCTATTATTAAAAAAAGAATTAGATGGTATTGATAGAAAAATTGCAATCCTACAAAATTTATGCATGTTAATTGAGAAGAGTTTGAATCCAGCTGTTATTTCCTTCAAATTGTATGACCAAGGAACCCAAATCTTAACGCCATTTTATGTATGTGAAGGCAAGATTTCAAAAGATCAACTAGAGTTTGAATTGGATGCATTTGATGAGGAAAATCCTTATTCAAGTTTATTTTCTGCATCCACTGCAATTTGGGAAAATGTTAGTAATATCAGCAATCAATTTGAATTGAAGAAAACATTGGAAGAAGAAGGGATTACCGAGATAATAATGTCTCCAATAATTCTTGAAGAAAATAAAATAGTGGGTGTTCTAAGCATTTTTCTTTATAAAGACACAATCAAATATAATGAGGAAAATTATCTGGACATTATCAATGAGATTTCAAATATTATTGCAATTTCTCTTTCTTCTTGGTTTGAGGAGCACACACTAAAACTAAAACACCAACAAACAGATCTCATTGTTGAGATGTCTAATCTTACACTTGAAACAACAGAATTACAACTAATCCTTAAATCTATTTTACCAAAAATTAAAAGTAGAACAGATGTTGAAGGAATTGGTGTATTCATAAAAGATATTAGTAAATTTACATTAATACAACAATTAGGTTTAAGTCAGGAAATAGAAGATTATTATTCATCTCCAGATTTAGAAATATCTAATCTTGCTTATTATAACGCATCAAATGTAATTAATGAAATCGAATTTGAACAAGAACAATATGGTTTGATTCTACCAATTGGTTCAACCAATCTTATGCTTGGTTTTCTTCTTGTAATATCCTCTACACAAGAAAAACTTTCTGAATCAAATATTCATTTTCTCAGAATTGTATCAAATCAACTGTTTTTAACTCTTCAAAGAAAACGACTTCTGGATGATATTCAGCAGATTACTCAAACATCAGAGTTTTCATCATTTCCTGTCATTTTAGTGAATAATAGATTTGAGATAATCTACTTGAATAAACAAGCTGAAAGTATATTTAACATTAGTCATGATGAGATGGTTGGTTTAAAACTAGATTATGTATTAAAGCTTGACGCAGATAGTTCTACATCCATTCAACAGAAAACCAAGGAAGTTATTGCAAATATTGCTAAAGATTCAATGAAACTAGATATTGAGATTTTCCAGATAGGAAAGAAAGATATGAGAACCTTTTTTGTACAAATAGCACCAACCATTAATAATCTAACTGGAGAATATTGTGTTGTTTTATCTTTAGTAGATATCTCCGAAGCGACTAAATTACAGTCTATAGCAGAAGAATATTCTAACCGTTCTAGAATGTATCTGAATGTACTAACACACGACATTTACAATATTCTATTTGGGATTTCTGGATATTACGAGTTACTTAGTGATAAGATTCCAAGAGAACAAAAGGAGATTATCGATAGAGTTAGTAAGTTAGTAAGAAGAGGAACATCTATAGTTCAAGACATACGATTATTATCAAACGTATTAGATATATCGATAGGTGCAGAATTGAATTTCATACCACTAAAAATGACACTTACAACAGTTATTGAGAAAGTGGTAGAAGAGTTTTATAATATCAAAATAGAAACAGAGATTAACATACCAAATTATGTTAAAGTTGTTGGTGGTTCTTTTCTTCACGACATGTTTCTTTATGTTTTAACAAGCCTTTTGCATAAAACAACGAAAGAAGAGGTCTCTATTGAGATTTCAGGCAAGGAAGTGAGTGTGGAAAAAGACCCATATTATGAAGTAAAAATCTATGATAAGGAAGGATCTCCTCCTGAAATAAAAGAAGAAATCCAAAGAGCTTTGGATTTATCACCTTTTGATGAGACTGTTAGAAAACATCTTGGTTTTATGATTGTTAATGAAATTGCAAAGAAGTACAACTATATGGTTATCATGGAAGATGCAGATGAAATGGATTGGAAAAAAGGTTCTTTTATAAAAATCTTAATGCCACTATCTGTTGAGGAAGAAAAAGAAAACCAAAGAGATATAAGTTAAATTACAAACGAGTTACAAAAGACATTTCTATTGAAGAAATTTCTTTAAAAGAATTTAAATAATCTTCTAATTCATCTTGTGCTCCATCCTCTTCTGGGATTATAAACTGAGCAACAATACCAACTAAACCAAAAAACAAAAGTTTTTCTTCTGGATTATTCTGCATTTTGTATTTTGAAGGTAAGTTGTCTCTGATTAATGTTTCAAGTAATTGAGGAGTTACATCTGGAGATTCAGGACGAATTTCATAAACAAGTAATACTTCAGCCATTTTACAACCTCTTATTATGGCCCTTCAAAACCACATTTAGGACATACATATGTATTGCCAAATAATCTGCATTTCTTACATCGAACAATTTGTACATCATTGCACTTTGGACAAGAAAATCTAGTGTCTCCTTCTTCACTAGGATTAATTATTTTATTGCAACTAGTACATCGAGGCATATCTATCATTTTGCTCATTATCATCACGATAAATCTATCTATACAGTTACGAAATTCTTTGTGTTTTAAGCTTTTTGAATTAAACTAGTTTTTTTCAGCTAGAATGAACAAGTTTATTTTATCTTTTGCGTGCGCTAAAGGAATTCTTATAATTGATACTTCTACATCATAATTAAGGAAATATAACCTTTATATCTAATTTGAGGAAGATGCTGATGAGTGGTTACTCTCCTACTTGGACTAATAAAGGAAGCGACAAATTAAGAGCATTGCAAACAACTAAAATTCTAATGAATTCATTAAAGAAAATAGTTTCTTCCTTTGACATCTCAAAAAAAGAAACTGAAGAAGTGATTGTTTCTACAGTTGCAGATGTTGTATATAACAATTTTACACCTCATAGAGATTTAACGATTGAAGAGCAATTTGATTTGTTAGTTGAAGTTCTAGGTTGGAAAAATATTTCAATTGAGAAAAAGGAAGAAAATGCTATTATTAATT